>JAOZVK010000338.1 GCA_029938185.1 Bacteroidales bacterium
AAAAAACTTAAATAAGCTATTTTTGCTCGTATTTTTATAAGCCCAGTCTTACACTTTCCGGGTTTTGTTTAGTCCATGCACGATATATATTCTCAAAATATGTACTTACAACATTTGGCTACACGTATAGTATTGGAGATTATTTTTTTTTTGACAGGATTTACAGGATTGATTTTTATCCTGTTACGAAATACCTAATAAACAAGACGGTCCAACTTCTGACGGGTAGCCCAACATTTGAAGAATATGTTGCCAATAATCATGCCAATCTAAATTATGTTTTAAGTACTGTTACAAAAAATTTTCGGCATTTACTTATTAGTAACTTTCTGATTAAATTATTTTTATAATAATGCGTAAGCAACTATAAATAGGTCTTCGACCTTAAATTGAAGACTTTAGAATAATTCGACTTCAATTTTTTGTAAAAAAGCTGTTAATATATATCTTTTTCCAATTTGAGCTTCAGATAATGTTAATAATACTTGTATTTGCTCTCCCAGTTTGTTAACTAAATACACTTCAGTTCTTACACCTATCAAAGTATTTTCACCATATTTAAAATATTTTTCAAGGTATTCGCCATCAAGACTACTATGTTTTTGAGGCAATATAAGACTAATCTTGCGTCCAATAACTTTTTCTTTACCATATCCCCATAACTCTTCAGCTGCATCATTAAAAAATTCAACAGTATTATCTTGATTTATTGTGACAATGGCATCTAGCATACCTTCTAATGTTAAGTCATTTAACATTTTCATAGTTTCAATTTCACGAAACTGTTTTTTCATTTCATCACGGGCTTCTCTAAGTTTTTTACTTAATTCAATTTTCGATAACTTCAGTGCTTCTTCTTGAGTTTTTAGTTTTTCATTTTGTTGTTTTATTTTGCTTTCAGCATTTATATGTTCTGTTATATCATTGGAAATATGAATAATTTTTGCAACATCGCCATACATATCATGAACAACAGAATAAGTTCCTTGAAACCATTTTTGTTCTCCATTCATTGTATTTCTTTTCACTCTTCCATCAAATGATACTCCATTTAGAATATTTTCCCATATAATTTTAAATTCTGATACCTCATCGTCATTGATTAAATCAAAAATTGTTTTATCCATTAAGTTTTCTTCAGTATAGCCCATTACTCTTACAAACTTGCTATTTACACTTAATATTTCACCTTTTGGACTAAGTTCAATTTTCAAACTTGATCTATTTAAAGCATCAATTTGTCCTTCATAATCAAGACTTTTCTTTTTAGCATCAGTAGTATCAATACCTAAAAATAGGATTTTTTCAGGAGCTCCATCTAAGCTCCTAACACTCACATATGTAGCCATTGTCCAAACATCTTTTCCTTGTTTTGTAACATGTTTCATATCTCCTTCGAAATGGTCTCCACCAAGAGCAAGTCCTTTCCAAAGATTTTCAAACCAATCAGAATCTTTATCATTTATAAACATTGATATATGCTTTCCTTCAACTTCAGAGTTGGATTCATATTCTAATTTATCAAGAAATTTAGTATTTGCGTATAACAAGATTCCAGAAGTTGAATATTCTGCTCTTATCATTGTGTGGTTAACTGAGTTTGTAAAACTTATAAACTGTTCGGCTTGTTTTGCTGCCTCAAGTTGTGTTTGTTTTAGGGCATCAACATTTTTTCTCATGTCTTCGTCTTGTTGAGCTAAAACAACAGCTTGTTTTTGAGAATCTTTCAATAATTCAGTTGTACGTAAATTTATTTTTAAGCTAGAAATTGTTGATGCAATACCTTCGGCTACTTTTTCAATAAACTCAATTTCATATGGTTTATATTGTTTAAATGAAGCTAATTCAATTACTCCATATATTTCATCATTTATTTTTAAAGGTACAATTAGTATGCTTCTAGGATTAGATTTACCTAAACCAGATGTTATTTGTACATAACTTTCAGTTGTGTTTTGTAAATATATTGTTTTTAGTTCAAGAGCACATGCTCCTACTAAGCCTTCACCCCATTTTACTATTTTATCATTAAACTTCTTTCTTCCATATGCATACATTGCTGATTGTTCAAAAAACTTTTCTCCATTTTCTTCTTTTAAAACAAAAAAGCCAGCTTGCTTTCCTTCAACATATACAATCAAATTACTTATTATGTTGTATGATAGCTTTTCCAAATTATCGCTATATTCTCTAAGAATAGCTCCAAACTTTGCAAGTCCTTCTGTAGCCCAATGTCTTTGGGCATCTTCATCTTTTCTTTTTTGCTCATCATTTTCTTTTCTTCTTAGATCATCACGCAAATTTATTAATGATTTACCTAATATATCATATTCTCCACTATGCTCATAATCAGCATCTATCTCACCGCTTCTAAGTTTTTCAATAAAATTATAGACCTTTTCTGCTCTATTTGCAGTATCAACCAAAGTGTTTTTATAATTTGTTGAATTTTCAGATATTTTTTTTCCTATAATGTATGCAAAAATCACTATAGGAATTGACAATATATCTACAAATATCAAAATTTTATTTTCTCTGTGTAATTCAGCAATTCCTGAAAATGAAAACGGTAGTTCTTTTAAATATAAATCAATACCAATAAAAGATATAACAAAAGATACTCCAACTATAATACCAAGAGTTGTAAACCAATAAGTAAGTTTTTCGGGTTTAATGATTTTCATTTTATATGCTTTTTGATAATATTTGATAATTTCTCTATTGTGTAAGGTTTAGAAACAACACTACTGAAACCTGAATCTATAATTTTATTTTGATATTCACGAATATTATGAGCTGTTAATGCAATTATTGGTATTTTATTTTTAGGACTCTTCATTTTGGTTCGTATATACTTAGCAGTTTCAAATCCATTCATAATTGGCATTTCAATATCAAGGAATATTATATCAAAATCTTCTTTTTCCAATAATTCAATTGCTTTTTTTCCATTTTCAGTCATCTTTGCAACGTGTCCAAGTGACTCAATTGTTGAAGAAAAAAGTACTCTGTTTAAAAAAATGTCGTCTGCAATTAATATTTTAATATCACTCATTTATAATAATTACAATTCTTATACCAAAATTACATACCAATAATATAATAAATATACAGATATTCAACAAAATAGATTACTATACATTCATTTATGAACTGTAAATGTACTACAAAATAATATTTTAATCTAATTTATTTTGTAAAAAACCATGCTCTTCAAGTCTAAACAAGTTTATCATTAAATTATGAATTATAAATTATGAATTAGTTTATACCTAATAAGTGGGGTCATCGTATAAAATCGACAGGCTACAAGTTTTAAGTTAGCCACTTTTTAACCGCAAAGTTTCGCAAAGTTTTGCTAATCTTTACTTTAATTCTATGGCTACCCGTCAGAAGTTGGACAGTCTTGTTTATCAGGCATTTCGTAACAGGATAAAAATCAATCCTGTTAATCCTGTAAATCCTGTCAAAAAATAAAATAATTACCAATACTTATACGTGTAGCCAATCCTATAATTAGAACTACTTGAAAAACAAACTCTTCCAACTTTTGACGGATAGTCTAAAAGTTGATAGTCATTTAATCTGAATTAAGTAGGTCGATATATAAAAACGACACTTTTGTTTATTATACCATACTATTTATTTGGCGTAAGCAAACTTTTAGCTTTTCACTTTTAAGTGTTCATTTACTTATTGATTTAGCCTCTTTCACCAATTTTGAATTTATATTTGTTTCATTTATTTTTTCGTAATTGCCTTTGCCTGTCTGTGCAAGATTTAATAATTTCTTCGATTTTTGATTTCCAAAATCAAATACACTCAAATATATTCCTTTTGTGGTGTTTTGCTCAATCAGTTCTATGGTTTTGTCATCAATTTTAAAATTACCATCGGTTGCAAGAATAATTCTATTATTTTCGTTGACTTTCAAATTTTTATTTGCGGTTTTGTATGCCAGCTTAATTCCTTTATTAGCATTAGTTTGTCCCGAAGAGTTTAGTTTATCAATCACTTTTTCTATTTTCTCTTTCTTGCTGCATGAAATAGATTTGAGAACAATTTTAGCCTTACCCGAATAAACAACTATCGAAATATTATCGCTTTTTCTCAATATTTTAAGAAGCAATTTCAATGATGTTTTCAATAATGGTAATTTTGTTTTGCTATTCATTGAACCCGAAACATCAAGCAAAAGAACCAAGTTATTATTGGCATAACCTTTCATTGATGTATGAATATTTGTTTTGTCATTGTTTTGTTTTTCGATAGTCGTATTGTTTTTTTTAGGTGCAACAAATTTAAAGAAACCATCTTGGAGTAAACGCTTTAGTAATTTAACTCTTGGCTGTGAGTGATAATACTCATTAAACTCACCTTTGGCAAGTTTTACAAACGAATTATACTCATATATAATATCATTATATAAATAAATATAGTCTCTAAACAATAAAGTTTTATTTTTGGATTTTAAATATAAATTTTTAATATTCAGCGATTTTTGAGCAAATCCTTTCGATTCTTTTGCTATATCATCATAATGTGTATAAGGACATAAACCGTTGTATCGTCCAAGTTTTTTAAGCCCTTTCATGTTTTTATATTCATTTAGTATCGCACTACGAACAAGTAAATTTACACTATCAGCTTTGGGAATAGTTTTCGATTCGTTTTTACAATAACTTTTCACTACAAAAAGTATTTCCTTATCATTTTTCACAAGGCTATCCAGTATCAACCATGATTTTATCCACGAATTATCCAAATCTTGAGTATATGTATTGTAAATTGCTCTAATATCATTATATAAATAATTTTTTCGAGTATTATATTGGTTCAAATTAAACTCAAATTGCTTCAATAATTCATAAGTTTTCTTAAAACGGTCATTTTGGTATTTTTTATTTTTAATATGTTTGTTTAATTTATCAATAATATTATTTCTTTCTATTATTAAATCATATAAAGCACCAGTTTGTTGGTTTAAACTTTTTTGATAATCGGTGGATAAATACCTACTATCGTTTATTGCTTTTGCAAAAAGACTTTTGGGTAATTTATAACTATTTTTATTATTAAAACTATATATTTTGTATTTTTTATTATTAAAATTTTTGTTAACATATTTGTTAAATCTTGTTAATTTATATCCAAAATCCCAAATTCGACGTGTATCTTTATTTATAAAATTAATATAATTGTTTAGAGCCATTGACTCATTATATGATATTTTTTTACTTTGTTTGATAAGATTAAACTTAATTTTTGATGGGTTTTTAAAATTTGAAGTAAGTTTTTTAAATACTTTTTTTTGTTTATCTATTTTAAATAATGGTAGGCATTTATTATACAACAAAAACCTATGATTTTTTTTCTTGCATGACTCAACAAAATTGTTGTAATTATTAACAAGAATACTGTTAAAATTGCTTAAATAATATTTATAAAAAGAATTAAATTCTTGGTCAGAAATACTATTTTTTTTAGTGTTATTATCTATTGCATTGCGTTTGGTTTCTTGGATAGTATGTAACAAATCTTTATAAAAGTGTGTTCTGTAAAAACTTATAGGGTGTTCAAATTTAGGATAACTTACTTTATTATGAGCAATATTATCAATTTTGTTAATATTCTGTTGTAGTGTGTTTTCTGATATGCTATTTGTAAAACTATAATAATGAAAATTGAATTTGTATTCACTAAAAAAATTTGCTTCAATATTCAAAATCTGTCGCATTTCATCATTTGCCTTTGTGTATGAATTAGATTTGCCTTTATTTAAAGAATTGTAAATTGTTTCTATACTATTGTATAGGGTGTTTTTTTGTGTTCTGTATTTTTTATAAAGATTTTGAATATTGTCTAATATATCATCAGATTTTTTAAAATTATCGGTTTTATAATCTTCCAAGCGTATATATATTTCAAGCTCGCGACATTTATCAAAAATTTGTTGATATGTAAGTAACAAATTATCTGCTAAACTATTGATTTCTTTATAGTGTATAGATTTAAGAGCTAAACTTGATATTTTTATTTTTTTAAGTAGCATGCTATCAATTTCCCTTGCGCACCCCTTTTTATTATAAATTCTCTTATACGGGCTTTTATTATTTCTATATAATTCTAATTTTCTATAATAATCATATAAACAGAACATTACTTTGTTAAGATTGAAAGTTGTTTTGTTCATAAATACTACATATTCGTTAAGAACCTTATGATGCTTTTTGTTTATTTGAGCATATGTAGTTGTAGAAAATATTGCTATGATAACAAATAGTATTATTTTTTTCATTACAAATTATTAGCAAGTGATTAAATGCCTTTAGGCAAGTTCTATTGGCATGCCACCGATGTTAATCGGTGGACATAAATGCAAATACTCCCCCAAAATGCCGTAGGCATGACCTCT
>JAOZVK010000032.1 GCA_029938185.1 Bacteroidales bacterium
AGCATGGTTTTTTATATTGTTTCTTAATTCTGTCGATTTTCTAAAATGTTTGGCACATTCGGGACTTTTTATTTCAAGTTCGGTAGCTCTTACTTTTTTTGGTTTCTTTACGCCTATTTTTCCATTTCTTGTTTTAACAATTTTTAATTGTCCTTTAAATACCTGTCCGTTTGGTGTTATATAATCTACTGATTCTATTTTATATAAGGGAAGTTTTATTTCAATATTCTCTATCCAATATAATATTTTCAGTTTTCCGTTTTTGGTAATTTGTGCTATTGCTTTTCCACCTTTTGTTGCAAAAATATAGCCTTTTTTGCTAATTGTAAAACCCAAATTTTTTGTAGCTTTTACAAATTTAAGAATATTTTTGGGAATTTTACCCAAATATGTCAAAAGTTTTCCTGTGCGCAATGCTGTTGTCAGTTCACTTGCACCAACAAACAGAGTTGAAATAAACAATATGTCTGGCTCTTCGAGCCTTTTAATGTTGCTTACGCATAAATACTCTCCCAACTCTCTTATTGTAAGGTTATTATAAGTATGATTTACATAAGTGGCTTTTCAGTTTTAAGTTAGACGCTTCTTAACCGCAAAGTTTCACAAAGTTTAACACAAAGTTTCGCAAAGTTCTGCAAAGGTTCACTTTAACTTTATGGTTAAAACCATTTGAAAAACAAGAGTGTAACTTTACGTGAGTAGCCCAAAAATGCGTAAGCCTCATTAAATAGGTCGAAGACCTTACTCTAAATTTTGCTTGTTTGTTTGCATTATTAAAAAACAACTCAAATGAAAGCTCATTATGTTTATAATCAAGTGTTTTTATATATTTTGAATTATTATTTAATAAATCATTCTTGGGCAAATGCAATTTATTATTTATTCTTACAAAAACAAAATCTCTATTTGTATTTTGCGAATATGATATTTTTGCAAAACAGAATAATATGATTATCAGTATTATATGTATATATTTTTGATTCATTTTTTATAAAAGAAAAAGGAAAGCAGAATTAATAAAAAATAACTATATCAAAACAAAATTTTGGATTAAATTGAAGTTTTACTAACGTTAATCTAATTGCAAATGTCTTTTTTTAGATTACACAAGTCGAAAATTTTTAACTTTTAACTTTGGTACTTATGAGCTTGATAAACTGCCTATATATTTGATTAAATTTCTTGTTTAGCTCAGTTGATACTTTAAAAAATAATAACATTGATATAAAAGAAACTGAAATAATTGAACTTCTAATAATAATATCAGTAATAAAAAATGAAAACTTTGGAACTATATATCCAAAAAGAAAAGAAACTATTGATATAGCAATAACTATCAAGTATTTGTAATTAAAAGGTTGTATTTTGTATTTTTTCCACAAAAATAATAGCTTAATAATATTATAAATAATAATTGAAATCATCGAAGCTATAGCTGCTCCATTTATATACCATATTGGGATCAATATAATATTCATTATAACAATTAAGACTAAATATATAAATGTAAAATATGTTATATACTTATAATGCATAGAAGTACTAATAATTACAGAATTAGCACCTATCATCATTTCAAATACATTGGCAAAACCGATAAAAAATATTACATACTTACCAGTTTCAAAACTTTTTGGTAATATTTCAAATATATTATCAATATTTGCCCAAATACCAATAAATACAATAGATGCCATTATAAATTGGTTTAAACCAGTACTCTTATAAATGCTCGAAATTGTTTTTAAATCATTATCTTTCCATGCATCTGAAATAACAACAGAAGCTATTCTTATGATTGCTCGTGAAGGAATTTTGATTACTGTTGCAAAAAAAAAACAAGTTGTATATATTCCTGTTAAACCCAAACCAAGCATAGAAGAAAGCATTATTCTATCTATTTGCATAACTGCCATTCCGCTGATGCCTGTCAATATACTAAATAAACTCACACTTAACATTGTGTTTATTAAATCTTTATTTATGTATGAAAAGTTTGGTTTTAGTATGAATTGTTTATCTTTTATTAACAAAAAAATAATAATTATGGCAGGTAATGATAATGAAATTGTATAAAAAATTGTAAATACTTTGAAGTTTACAATAGCAAAATACATTAATAATATTGAAATCAATATGAATGCACGTTGAAGAAACTCTTTAATAAATATCCCTCTTACTGAATTATATAGCATTTGATTATATGAATCAAGAATAAAAAAAACAAGAGTAAAAAAAGTAAGTGGAATGAGATAGTGGATATAATTAATGAGTAGTGGCGATTTTTCAATATTTTCATTTATTATTATAGGCTTTATAAAAAAGAAAATAATCATAAAAAATATAAAACCAATCAAAACTACTATCAAAGCAATAACGAGAAATCCATTATGATTTTTTTTGTTATTACGAAAAAAAGGAAACATTCGTATTGTGGTAATATTAAAACCAAGAGTAGAGAATTGAGCAAATATTATCGAATAAGCAACTAATGTGTTTATTAAACCAATTTGTTCTGTACTAAGGATTTTCGGAAATAAAATTGTTGTTACAACAAAACCAATTATAACACCAATATATAAAAATATACTTCCCTTTATTGACTGCTTTTGAATAATACCCAAAATTATAAAAATTAAGTGCGAATTTAAAAATAAACTTTTTTTAAAAAAAATATATAAGTATTTTTGTTTTTCAATTAGTAATTAAAATAGAAAATATAATGGAAAGGGAAGTTTTTCGTAATGAGTTTTTATCAATTGATTATATAAAACCCAATAATTTTGCTAAATTAAATTGGAAAAAGAATACAAGTAATGCAAGTGCTTTAGATTTCAAACAATGGAATATAAATCTTATAAAAAAAATTGAAGAATATAAACCAAGCTTATTACTATCAGATAACAGAGATTATCTATTTACAATATTTCCTGAATTACAGGAATGGTCGGTAGAAAACGTTTTTATTCCAATGAGTAAGGCTGGAGTACGCAAGCTTGCAATGCTTGTAAGTTCTGATATTTTTGCTCAAGTATCATTAGAGCAATTTGCAGATGAAAGCCAAGATGATACTGATATTGATACAAAATATTTTGAGAATATCATCGAAGCTGAAAATTGGTTAATTAGATAATAAGTAAGTACAGTTACAAAAGTTTTTGACATTTACCTATTCATAATTTACTGATTAAATTGTCTTTGTACTAATGTGTAAGCAACTATAAATGGGTCGAAGACATTAATTTAGAAATAAGCTTGTTCGTCTTCATATAATTAGTTTAATAAAATTATAGCAAAAAAAAGAGTGCTGGAAACCAACCCAACACTCTAATTATCAATTTACTATCAATCAATAATTGCTGAAAACACTCTCTTTGTTAACTCTTTGTTATATAAACGCAATCTAATATCTTTTATTGTTATGGAATTGCTAAATAATGACAACAAATTGGACAGTTACTGTTTTACAATTCCGGCTACCCGTCAGAAGTTGGACAGTCTTGTTTATCAGGTGTTTCGTAACAGGATAAAAATCAATCCTGTAAATCCTGTAAATCCTGTCAAAAAATAAAATAATGTCCAATACTATACGTGTAGCCACAATTCCTATAATATTTTTATTTATGTAATAATGTTACATTTCCACTTTTATTAAATTTAGTACCATCATAATATTTGCCTTTTGTTTTCCAAACATATACATCAGCAGGGGAGATTTTTCCATTATAAAAACCATTCCAACCTTTATTAATATCTTTAGTGGTAAATATTTTTACACCGCTTTTTGTATACACATTCAGTTCGTATTCGGTAACACCCTTTATTACTGGATAGAATACATCATTTTTTTTATTTTTTAGAGAATAGATACCCATATTTTCTCCACTTGGATTGGGTACAAAAGCATTAGGAAATAATATTTCTTTTTTAGAACCTTCAACATGAAAACCATATATTATCAACGAATCGAAACAATAATTTTGCGACCATACATTAAGCTTAATATCATATACACCTTTTTCATTATAGCAATGAGTTGGAGTTTTCTCTTTTGATGTGTTAGCATCTCCAAAAGACCATTCAAAATATTTTGCACTTTCAGAGTTGTTAATAAAGTTTAAACAATTGTCAGACTTTTTGTTATTTTTAGACTCTATTCTAAAATTAGAATTAGGTTTTTCATACACTACTATTTGTTCATTATAAGCAATTGATATTCCTCCGACACCTATTGCTTTTAAAGATATATTATATGTACCTGGTTCTTCATATACACAAATTGGGTTTTCATATTTTGATTTTATTCCATTGCCAAAATCCCATTCAAATGCGTATGCATTTTTTGATTTATTATTAAAATCAATAGTTAATGGTGCACATCCTGTATTTTTTGATACAATATATCTTGCAATTGGTTTTAAATTAGTTAGCTTACTAAAATAATTTGAAGTATCTTTATTTTTGTTTTTTATAACAAATCTATGTATTGCTTTTTGTTGTTTTAATAATTCAGTTTTTCTTGAATCGCTTATATTTACAATTTTACTTTTTTCTATATTTTCATCAATTTTATCAGTCTTTTCATTTAATATTTTTATTGATTTACTTTTGTTATTTTTGTATACACTTTTATTAAATATAAATTTCGTATTATTGTTATTTGCAATTATTTTATTTGAAACATAATTATTAGTTTCATTAGAATATTTTATTCCCAAAATGGTAATAGCAACTATTATTACTAAGTAATAGAAGTTAAAACTCAAAAAATTTAACTTAAAAAACTCATTTAACCATAATTTTTTTTGTATGCTATTCCAAACATTATTATCTGGAACCACCTTATAATCATCAAATGACTCTTTAAATAATTTTTCTATATCATTAGTATTTTCCATTTTGTTTTATTTTATAATTAAAATAAAAAGACAAATTGACTCTTAGAGCCTTTTTAACTTGCTTAAGTATAATTGGTTGAAAACTAATAGTTTTATCTCATTTTTCATGTAATTTTAACCATAAAGTCAAAGTGAACTTTTGCGAATCTTTGCGATTAAAAAGCGTCTAAGTAGTCTTACAAAAGTTTTTCGACATTTTTTTTTTGTAAAATATTTAAGGTCTTCAACCTATTTATAGTTGCTTAAGCATTAGTACAAAAACAAGTTAATCAGAAAGTTATGAATAGGTAAATGTCTAAAAAACTTTTGTAATAGTGCTTATTAGGTGTAAACCAATTCGTAGTTCCTAATTCATAATTTACTATATTCTTTTTGTAATGTATTTAATTTTTTTCTTATAAATTTTCGTGCTCTTGAATATTGAGATTTTGAAGTATTTATATCAATGCCCATAATCTCTGCTATTTCTTTATGTTTATAGCCTTCAATCGCAAAAAGATTAAATACCATTCTATATCCAGTTGGTAAGCTTTTTATAATATTTAGTAACTCATTATGACTAAATTCATTATCAACAACTCCTGTAGTCTTTATTTTTACCTCTCTAACTTCTTCAATTTGATAATGATTTTTATGATATTTATTGTTTTTATGATAATGAGTAATTGCTGTATTAATAATTATTCTTTTCATCCAACCTTCAAATGACCCTTTGCCTTTAAAATCACTTATTTTAGTAAGTATTTTCAAAAATCCATCTTGTAGAATATCCTCCGCTTCTGAATGCTCAAAAACGTAACGGTGGCATATTCCAAGAAAGATAGGAGCATAGGTGTTATATAATAACTTCTGCGCTTCCCTGTTTCCTTTTCTACATTTCTCGATTATCTCTTGCTCGTTCAGCATACCTGTTTTGAAAATAGACATTAAGCTATATTAAATGGTTGCATTTAAAGTCTTCGACTTATTTAATAAGGCTCTCGTTTGATAAATAGAATGCGTATTAAATAGGTCGAAGACCTTATTTTGTTTTATTCTTGCTTTTTAGAAAACTAATTTTAATAAGCTCTTCTTCGTATCGTGTTATTTTATATTTATTTTGTTTTGTTTTGTATACTCCTGAAATCATTGCAAATGATATTGGAATAGATGTTGAAATATTAATTTGGTTTTGTACCAAAAAACCTTTATTTAGAGCTATTCCTTGATATTGTTTGACTGCATAATTTTGATTCATTTCAGCATCCCAGTTTGTATTTGCTTTTGTTCTGGCTTGATAATTTGCCAAATTCATATTGTTCATAGCATATACTACGGTTTTATCAGATTTCATATTTTTTATTGCATTACTAATTGATGTTTTAGTTATTTTAGGATGAATTATAACTTCTTTAATTTTGGTTAGTTTAGTTGATAAAAAAATTCCCACTATATATTCCTTTATATTAAGTGTATCGGATACAATAAAAACAAGCTGATTGTATCCAATATGGGAAAACACAATGGTATCACCAGTTATGACTCTCATTCTAAAATGGCCATATTCATTGCTTATTCCTCCTTTTTTGTTATTTATAACAAATGTTGAAAAAGATAATGATTTTAAACTATCCGATTCTGATATTACACCAGATAGTATTATAGAATCTCTTTTAACGATTTGAGATGTCACTTTTAAATTAGAACAAAAAAATACTAATATTAATATGTATATTATTTTTTTCATTTGTTTGTATTTTGTAACACTCTGAAAATAAACACTCAAAATATAGTTGTTTTCTTGGGTGTTAAGATTTAATTTAAACGGTTATAGTTTTAACATTAACAAACTGTTATCAATTATTAATCAAAATATTGTACCATTGTATCATTGAATAATTGTATCATTTAAAGTATAGTTTTATATATTTCTATTCTAAAAAATCTTTATTAAATGTAAATGGTAATAGTGCCTTAATATTTTCAATTAACAGAATTTTTTCACCTCCAACTAATAAAACTCTTATGTTTTTACCAAACTTGTTTTCTGTTTCGAGCAATACTTGTCTACAAGCACCACATGGTGGTATAGGTTTTTTGGTAAATTTTGAGTTTGTATAAGCAGCAATTGCAATTGTAGATACTGCAACATCAGGAAATTTTGAATTTGCATAAAAAATTGCAACCCTTTCGGCACAAATACCAGATGGATAAGCTGCATTTTCTTGATTTGTACCCCTTATTATTTTTCCATTCTCAAGTTGTACAGCAGCACCTACACTAAATTTTGAATATGGAGAATAGGCATTTTTAACTATTTTTTTTGCTTCTTTAACCAATATCTGATCATCTGTTTCGAGTTCTTTTATCGAACTAAATTCATAAAAGACAGTTTTAATTTCTTTTTTTTTCATCAGTAAATAATTTAAAGGTCTTCGACCTATTTAATATGGCTTGCGCATTCTTTTAACACTCAAACAATACGTAAATCCTAATTCCTAATTCCTAATTCGTAATTCAACAGATTAAAGCCTCTTAAAAAATCCTCAATATTTAAACGTTTTTTACCTGCTAAATGTATATTTTTTATAGAAATATATCCATCAGTAATAGCTACTTTCAAATATTTTTTACTATCCGAAACCAAACTTCCAATAGTTTCATTATGTTTAGTTTTCTCAAATTCAGCAAAATATATTTTAGCTGAAACAATAGTTTTCGTATTTATATTTTCAAATTCTGTCCAAGCACAAGGATATGGGCTAAGTCCACGTATAAAATTATATATATTTTCGCCTTTTTTATCCCAGTTTATTTTACAATCATTTTTATATATTTTGGGAGCAGGTTTTAATACTATATCTTCACTTATAAGTTTATTTTGTTCTGTTTGCAAATAATCATTTTCAATAATCTTATCAACTGTTTTTGTAACAAGTTTTGCTCCTAAACTCATAAGCTTATCATGCAAGTTTTCAGCAGTATCATTGTAATCAATATTCACTTTTTCGTTAAACAGAATATTCCCTGTATCTATTTTATGTTCTATAAAAAAAGTTGTAACTCCAGTTTCTTTTTCGCCATTTATTATTGCCCAGTTTATTGGAGCTGCACCACGATATTGTGGTAATAATGAGGCATGTAGATTAAAAGTTCCATATCGTGGCATATTCCAAACAATCTCAGGAAGCATTCTAAAAGCTACAACTATCTGTAAATCTGCATTTAATTTTTCTAATTCAGTTGTAAATTCAGGAGCTTTAAGATTTTTTGGTTGCAATATTGTCAAATTATTCAAAAGTGCATATTTTTTCACTGCCGAAATATTTAGTTTTCGCCCTCTTCCTGCTGGTTTATCAGGGCTTGTAATTACTCCAACTATATTATAATTGTTGTCAATCAGCTCTTTTAGTGCTTCAACAGCAAAATCGGGAGTGCCCATAAACACTATTTTAAAATCTTTTTTTGTCATATTTTCTGTAAAATTTTTTAAGGTCTAAGCTATATAAAGTTACTTATATATGAAATATAATTAACAGTATTTCATATAGTAAGTTTTTAAAAATTGTTATAAAAATACTTATATAAATAAAATATATGACAATATTGATAAAAAAAACTTAGAAATACAATTGAAAAATGTTTTAAACTTAGTTTTTTTTCAAATTCTTTTACTACTTTTGCCATTATGATTTAGCCTGATCAATTCATAAATTTTGGTTATGAGAAAATTTGTGAATTATTCAGCTTAGTTGCAAAACCCCAATAATTATATTAAAATAATATGGAAAATCCTTTCAGTTCAAGAGGTGGAATTGTTGCAAAACAACAAGATTTCATCGGACGTAAAGAAGAGATATTGCTAATACGCCAACGTTTAACAAAAAATAAAAATGATAATAATATGTCTATTGTTGCTTACTCTGGTATGGGTGGCAGTAGTTTAGTATATATGGCTTTAGAAAGCATAGAAGCAGAACTCCTAACTCGCAAAATTCTTCTTGTTAATATCAAACTTACTGACAGTCCTGATACTTTTTTTAAAAAACTGATTAAAAATATATATAATAGAATTAAAAATACGGATTATAATACAACCCAAATAGAAAACGCTTATAATGATATTATTGCTATTAAAGAAGATTTAGATTTTTTTGATGCAATGGTAAATCTATTAAAAATAATTAAGCTAAATGAAATTAAAATAATTGCAATATTTGATGATTTTGATAATATCAGAAAAATTTTTAAGAACAGAATTGATTTATTTCAAAAATTAAGGGATTTAGCATATTACCCAAATTATAAAATAAGTTGGATAATCATATCAAAACGTACTATTAAACAAATTGAATTGCAATCAAACACAATATCTACCTACTATGGTGTGTTTTCTGATAAAATAATACTAAAACCATTTGATGAAGACGAAGTAAAAGAATACTGGAAACTATACGAGCGTGTTGGAATAGAATTAGATAAAAATCAAAAAGAATTAATATTTTATTATTGCGGAGGATATCCAAAACTTTTAAATCAACTTGGGTATGAGATTATTGATTATTATTTTATTCATAAAAAAATATATATTGATACTATTTTTAGTAGAATAGAACACTTATTTACAAGTTTCTATGAACAAACCTTGGATATATGTACAGACAAGGAGAAAATGATGCTTGCTGAAATTGCGTCTGAACCTATTTTTCAACCACCTGAAGAACTAACTAAAGGTTTGTTAATTATGGAAAAAGGGAAATATAGACTTTTTTCAGAACACTTTGCAAACTATCTCAGATATAAAGAGCAGAAACGTTTGTCTATTATAAGTTTTAGTTTAAATAATTACTACGCAATTAAAAATATCGAAATTAAAGATATTCCGCATAATACACAATGGATTTTTATAACTGGCGAAAACGGATACGGAAAATCATTGATACTAAAATCATTATTTATTGGCTTAAACGGTGAAGAAGATAACAACAAAATATTAATTAAAAACCAGTCAAATGGTTCTTTTGAGTATAATATCGAACTTAGATATGAAATAAAAAAAAATGAGCAATCAGAATACTATGAAATTTTAGATGTACCGAAAAGTAAAATTCCAAAATTATTAGCCGCTTACGGTGCATCACGCTTATTAGTTCGCAGCGATACTGCCGAACAAAAAGCAGACGAAGAATCTTCAGTTTCTTACAGCCTTTTTAATGATGACGGTGTTTTACTGAATATTGAGCAAAAATTATCATTTTGGTCACGCCAAGAGCCTTCAAAATACGAGATTGTACGCCAAACACTGATAAACTTGTTACCGCATATTGAAGATTTAAAAGTTAATAAAAGTACTGAAAAAGTGGAATATAAAGAGTTGAATAGCAAAAAGATATTAAGCAGACGGCAACTCGCATCTGGACCTCGTTCAATTATAGCTATGGTAGGCGATATGATTATACGACTTTACGAACAACAAAATGATGTTTTAAGACTTGACGAACTAGGCGGAATTGTTATTATTGATGAGATAGATTTACACCTTCACCCAAAATGGCAAAAGAAACTTGTAGAAATTCTAAGTAAAACGTTCCCAAATGTACAGTTTATAGCTTCTACACATAGTTTTATACCATTTCTTGGAGCACCTGCAAATAGTGTTTATATCAAAGCAACACGAGATAACGAAAAAGGTATAATTGCCAAAAAACTTGATTTGGTAGTTCCACCAAAAGAGATGCTCCCTAATACTTTAATTAGTTCTCCTCTTTTTGATATGGATGAATTTATAAATTCAGCTTCAGAAAATTTTCGAACTGAAAATACTTATTCAGAAATTGTCAATAATGTAAGAAAACTCGAAGAAAGTGAAGAAATTGAATTACCTGATGATTTTTAAATTCCAAATATTATTTTGCAATGCGAAAAATAAAAAAAGACTTTGATAATATCCCATTGAAACTGGCAGATTGTAATGAAAAACACAAAGAAAATGTTTTTTTTTCCGAAAGACAAGGACGGTTTAATAAGCTTTGTTACAAACAATCACGCGAAAAACTTCGTAAGATATATCATAAAAAATGTGCATATTGTGAAAGTAAATTATTATTATCTGATTATGATACTATAGAACATTATAGACCTAAAAGCAAATATTTTTGGTTAGCTTATGAATGGAGCAATTTATTTATAGCATGTAATATTTGTAATAATGCCAAAAGTAATAAATTTGCTCTATCTTCTCAAGAATTAGATATTGAAGGATATGCAATTGAAAATTTACCCTATAAAATTACAAATAAAGAATTAGTAAAAGAAAAACCACTTTTAATAAATCCGGAAATTGATGACCCAAATGTTTTTTTAACTTACGATTCAAACGGAAAATTAAAGGCAAAGCGGACAAGTTATAATGTTCTTAAACGAGGTGAATACACAATTAATATCTGTAGATTAAACAGAGATGAATTAAGAAAAGCTCGCAAAGAGATTATTGATGAGATATTTAAGCTTTTAAAAAAACAATTGAATGTGTTAATAGAAAATCATAAAAAAAATAATACTCCAATAATAAATCTACTCTTTGTAAGTTTTAATTCAATTTTTGAGATATTAAGAGAAGAATCAGAAGACAATAAAAAAAATTACACATTAATTCGCAAAACAATTTATATTGACTTTGAATCTTATTTTATTGATAAACTCAAAGTTAACAGCAATAAACGTATTTTAAGAAAGGCATTTATGATGTTTAAAAACGGTACATTATAAAAATATTAATAATACTTAAACAATTTTAATCTCATTAAAATAAAAGTTCACACTTTTATTATAAATCGTATTTATAATAAGACATTTACTTATTCATAACTTACTTATTAAATTATCTTTGTAATAGTGTATTAAGACATAAATTGCTTAAGTTTATAAATGTAATAATTTGACAGGATTTTAAACATGTAAATCCTGTTAATCTTTTCTAAGTAATACTAAAGAAACTTATGACTTGTTTCACTAGCGTAAGCAACTATAAATAGGTCGAAGACCTTACAAAATAAATATGAGTAGAAAAAAAAATAAAATTAAAAAAGTAACTAAAAAGATAACAAAAGATAACAAAATATTAAACTATATTGTATTTTTTTCGGTAATGCTTGTTTTGCATTTTTCGTTTGTTGTTCTTTTTAATTCAAACCTCAAAGGATACAATATTTTAAATCGTACATGGGGGTTTGACCATATTTCATACTTTCCATCTATATATTTATATATTTTTTATATAATTTCTTTGATTGTAATTATTCCTTTCACAAATAATTATATTAAAAACATATTACATAATATTATAAATGTAAAATTGTCGCATATAGTTGGCTTTCTAAAGAAAAATAAAACAGTTTTGTTTTTAACTATTAGTTTGTTTTTTACTGCCTTGTTCTATTTTTTTAAAATAAAATATCATTTTTTGGGCGATATGGATATTCGTATCAATCAAACCCTAAAAGAAGAATATATAAAAGATGAATATCTTACAATGTTGTTGCTAAATAAGTTTCATTTATTACTAAATAATTTTTTTGGATTTAGCGGCTATCAAACATTTGTAACACAAAGTGTTATTTCGGGTTTTGTTTTTGTTTTTGTTAGCTTGCTTATTGCAGATGTTATTGTTGATGAATTTAACTCAAAAATAAGCGTCTTTTTGTTTTACATTTCATTTGGTACTCTACTTTTGTTTTTTGGCTATGTCGAAATATATTCAATTCCGGCTATGAGTGTTCTAATATACTTATATGCAGCAATATTGTCACTAAAAAGAGATAAAAGCATAGTATTTGCTTTTGTTGCATTACTTGTTTCCATTATGTTTCATTTAATGTCAATAGGCTTATTACCATCATTTTTATTGTTGGTTTATTTGAAGAACACAAACAAATTTAAATTTCTCAATAAAATTAAACTCAGCCATGTTATAATTGCTGTAGTATTGTCATTACCAATTATATATTTTTTGGCACTAAAACTTAGTCTAGCTGCTGTAATTCCTTTTACAAAAGTCGAAGACACAAGAGTTCTTACACTTTTCTCTTTAAAGCATTTGTGGGAGTTTACCAATAATCAATTGTTGGCATCAGGTGTTGGAATATTACTATTAATTATAATTATATATAAGGCATTTAAAGAAAAAATAAAACCCGATTCTACAATTTTGTTTCTATCAGTTGCAGCAATATATATTATGCTTATTACTTTTATTGTAAACAAAATGCGTGGCAGCGGCGATTGGGATATTGTTGCATTTCCTTCGATTATTTTCAATTTGTTGGTTGTTAGTTTTTATGTAAACATACTAAGTAAAAAATATTCGAAAAGCAAAATATCATATATATTGGTAGTGGCAATTGCATTTAATTTTCTAAATGCATCAAGTTGGATTGCAGTTAATGCGACTGATATGTCAATAAAAAAAATTGCAAATATGCTTGAGACCGACCCTGCATACTATTATCAGGTAAAACTACCAGCCGAAACAAATTTGGCATTATCATACCGTGCAAATGGTTTGGATATGGAGTCTATAAAATATTATAAAAAAGCATATAAAAAACATTATAAAGACCCACGTTCACATTTTAATTATGCAATGATGCTTATAAAAATTAAAGATGAGAAAAAGGCAGCACAAATACTTGATAATTTGATAGATATAATGCCACTCTATCCTATGGCATACGAACCTCTGCTAACAATTTATGAAAAAAACAAACAATATGATAAAATGTATACATCAATAAATAAAATGTATAATGCATATGTTAAAAATCCAAAACCTTTACAACTTAGAATGAACAAAAACTTTATTATCAGTTGTTTCACATATTTATACAAAGTCGAAAACTCGAAAGGCAACAAACAAAAAACCGAAAAATTACAACAAATACTTATAAGTCTTGGAAAATAAAAATAAAGCTGGACTAAACATTGTTAATTTTGCCGTAATAGTCCCAATGGCAAACGAAGAAAAAGAATTTGATGAATTTATAAGTAATCTTAAAATTACTCTTGATAAACTGAAATCTGGACATATTTATATTATAATTGATAATGTATCAACAGATAGTACATTAGAATTAAGCCAAAAATTATCTAAGGAGGATATAAGATTTTCTACAATTTGGGCTCCCGAAAACAAAAATATTGTTGATGCCTACATAAGAGGGTATATCGAAGCATACAAGAATAAACATGATTTCATTATAGAAATGGATGCGGGTATGTCGCACGACCCAAGTGCATTACCAATATTTATTGAAGCATATACAAATGGTAATAAATGTGTGTTTGGAAGCAGATTTGTAGATGGTGGTTCAATAAAAGATTCAACTTTTAAACGGAAATTTTTATCACAGTTTGGCACTTTTTTATCAAATATTTTATTAGGTACAAATTATTATGATATGACTTCGGGCTATCAAGGATTTGATAAAGAAGTTGTGGAGAGCTTTATAAAATACAAACTTTTATCTAAGGCGCATTTCTATCAAACAGAATTGAGATATTTATTAAGAAAAAATAAATACATAGAAGTTCCTATTCAATATAAAGCACCTTCGCCAAGTGTTTCAAAATCTGTTATCTATAACTCAATTTATGTTTTAGCATATTACTTTTTTAAACGTTTAAGTTTTAATGCTCCTTTTTTATAAGGTCTTCGACCTATTTGATGTTACTCACGCATTCTATGGCTACCCACACAAAACTGATAATAAACACTGTTGGTGTTAAGCCACGCTGACAGTTTATACGCAATTATTTGATAAATAGCTATGTCCAAACTTATGCGAGTAGCCATTCTATTAATTCCTATAATTGACTTTATATCAGCCCACTATTACTATCGTGGGTTACCAATAGCTTTGCGATTTTATTGACTTTATAGATGCACACTAATTAATTAAAGAATCGTTAAAAAATAACTTTCCGATTTGTTTTTTGTAAGATACTTATATCAGGTGTAAACCAATTCGTAATTCGTAATTCGTAATTTCCTAAGCGTCATATTCAATTAGTTCAAACGGAATATCAATTATATCATCATATTCTTCGCCAGATTCCTGAATAGTATCGTCATCTTCAGGATAATACCATTTAACCAATACATCATTACCTTCGTTATATATATCCTCAAGCTTCTGCATAATGATGAATAGTATTTTTGAGGTTGCAGTATTATAATAATCAAGCTTAAACTCAAATATTGTTTTGTTATTTGGTTTTTCGCTATACTTGTCTATCCATTCCAAAACATTCTCAAAAACTTTATGTACATTTTCTGGACAAGATTTGCCTGCTATTTCAAATTTATTTTCTTCATTATTCAACAATATTTTAGGTAAATATCCTGATGCTGAAACATTAATTTCTTGTAACATATTTGACATGTTTGTATTATGATAAATTTTGCTAAAATTACAGTATAAACCAAATACAATAATACTGATAATATATCATAAATGCAATTATAAAATAATTTTCATATGCTTTTATATTTACTAATGACTAAAATTAAGCTAGAAGATTTTAATCATCTCATTGTATTTCTTAATTTAAAAGCTTAATAAAAATAATTTATATTTCTATGATATTAATATTCTTTTTTATACATTTAAGGGTTTTTTACGTACAAATTTATTTTTACTGTTTAATCAACTGTAAATCAAATTTCATAATAATAATTTATGCGTTAGCAATGTAAAGGCTCATTGAACCATAAAATTAATTATAAATTTTACATCTATGAAAAAAAAATATTTAGTTATAATTTTTGCTTCTATTCAGGTACTTATAATAACTATAATGATTGTAAAATCATTATTTCCTTTAGTAACAGGAAAACCAGTTATTATGCTAATAGAAGCTCGCGATCCAAGAGATATTTTTAGGGGCGACTATGTTGTTTTGAACTATAGTTTTAATTCAATTAATTTTGAAGATGATTCAATAAATAATTATCTTGACACTACTAAACAATACAAATATGGTGATAATGTGTTTATTGAGCTTGAAAAAAGAGATAAATATTATTTCCCAATAAGTATTTATGATAAAATGCCAGATGATTCTAAAATATATATGAAATCTACCATACAAAGCGATTATACAGTTAGTACAAATCATTATAATTATATATCGCTAAAAAGTGGTATTGAGTCCTATTATACTAACTCAGAACAAGCTAAAGAATTGGAAAATTATATGTTATCAATTAATTCAGATAGAGAAAAAAAGTTGGAAATTGTTATAATGATAGCTGATAATGGTAGTTGTAGAATAAAGGAAATAAGAAAAATTGAGAATTAAATTGTAAACATTAAAGAGGTCGAAGATATTAAATTACGAATTGGTTTACACCTAAATATAAGTATCTTACAAAAAACAAATCGGAAAGTTATTTTTTAACGATTCCTTATACTAGCTAATATTATGAAATTTAACTCAAATATAATTAAATTAGATAATGTTGAATCGACAAATAGTTATGCTCTTCGGCTTATAAAAAAACAAAATGTAATAGAAGGTACTGTTGTTTGGACAAAAAATCAAACAAAAGGGAGAGGACAAAGAGAAAACTACTGGGAAAGCGAAAAGGATATGAATTTAACATTTAGTCTAATTCTTTCGCCTAAATTTTTAGCACCAGTAAAACAGTTTTATTTATCAAAAGCAATATCTATTGCACTTGTAGAGTATTTATGTAAATATTTTGATAATGTAAAAATAAAATGGCCTAATGATATTTATGTAAAAAACAATAAGATATCAGGAATATTAATTGAAAATATTATAAAAGGACAATCTATTGAAAATTCTATTATTGGAATAGGTATCAATATAAACCAATCAAATTTTATTAGCAAAGCACCAAACCCTATTTCAATGTACCAATTAAGCAATAGGAAATATGATATTGAAACTGAATTAAAAAATATTTTATCATACCTAAACTTATATTATATAAAGTTAATGAATGGCGATTTTAATTTAATTGATAAACTTTATGATAAATATATGTATAGATTAAATTCATATCATTGGTATGAATATAATGGAAAACAATCGTATTCTATGATTTGTGGTACAGATAAAATAGGAAAATTAATATTATTAAACAATAAAAATCAATATTTACGTTTTAATTTTAAGGAAGTTAAGTTTATTTTATAAAAAAAAAAAATAAAAAACATCTTTTTATTTGCATTATTAATAAATAATTATCTAAATTTGCAACTATAAATGGTGGATATAGCTCAGTTGGTTAGAGCACCAGATTGTGGTTCTGGGGGCCGTGGGTTCAAATCCCATTATTCACCCTTTTTTTTGTTTTTTTTTGTTACCTAACCTGCAAGCATGTGGGTTAGGTTTTTTTTTTAAATACCACAATTATCTTCCTTGCGGACTTTTGATTGCACAGGTTGAGAAATACGCCACCCACGTAAAGTTGAACAGTATTGTTTAGGAATCGTTAAAAAATAACTTTCCAATTTGTTTTTTGTAAAATACTTATATTTAGGTGTAAACCAATTCGTAATTCGTAGTTTATAATTCGTCATTTCCTTATCAGATATTTTGTAACAGGATAAAAATCAATCCTGCAAATATTGTCAAAAAAATAAAATAATTTCCAATATAAACGTGTAGCCAAAAATACTAACTTAACATTTTAGAAACGAATATAAAACTTAAATTAACTATTTTTGTTCATATTTTTATAAGCCCAGACACACAGTTTTAAAGTTTCAAAAAGCCTATAACTAAGTGAGAAACGGATTGATTCTTATTACTCTCTAATTCCATAGTTTTTCAAAATAACTTCATACAAAATTCTAATAATTTAAAAAAGTTGTATATATTTATAAAAAAAATTTATATATTGTCCAAGTTTAATTATGTTTTTAAGGTCTTCGACCTATTTAATGTTGCTTACGCATTAATACAAAAACGACTTAATCAGTAAGTTATGAATAGGTGAATGTTGAAAAACTTTTGTAACAGTAATTCAATTACACTTACATCAGCATAATTGAATTATAAAGGTCTTCGACCTATTTAATGTTGCTTACGCAGCTGTAGACTGTGACCTTAGACATTTTTAAAGTAATAAATTTAGCAATTTTGTTTGTAGCTTCTCTACGCTTAGTAATGAGTAAGCAGCACAAAACAAGTCGATTACCTCAAATATATGAATAATGAATAAAACAAATACAGACATATTAGTACTTGGAATAGGAAACATATTGATGAAAGACGAAGGTGTTGGTGTTCATGCAATAAAGTATATGGAATCAAGAGAAATGCCTGAAAATACTAAACTATTGGACGGAGGAACAGGTGGTTTTCATATACTATCAATACTACAAGAATACTCCAAAATAATAATGATTGATGCAACTTTGGACAAACAAAAAGAGGGTAGTCTGAAAGTAATTGAACCAAAATTTTCAAGCGATTTTCCAAAGGCTTTAAGTAGTCATGACATTGGTTTGAAAGACCTTATCGAATCATCAATTTTACTGGATACTTTCCCTAAGATATATTTAATTACTGTTAGTATAGTTGATATTCAAACATTAGATTTAAACCTATCTGATAATATCAAAAAAGTATTACCGGATATATATAAATTAGTCTTAGATATTTTTAATAAAATAATGAACACTCGTTAATTGAATTACGAATTATGAATTACGAATTGGTTTACACCTTAAGATTCAGTTATTTAGAGAAAGTTTTGTTAAAAAATAAAGTTTTACAATATACATAATATATGATAAATTTACTTTCGGGTATTTTGGCGAGTAGCGTACATGTTGTGTCTGGTCCCGACCATCTTGCAGCAATAACTCCTTTAGCTATTGATTCACAAAAAAAATCATGGCTTATTGGTCTAATGTGGGGAATAGGACATACTTCAGGTGTTATAATAATAGGATTATTATTTCTTTTTTTTCGTAATTTAATACCTGTTGAAAAAATATCACTGTATAGCGAACAAATTGTTGGTATTGTACTAATTATAATAGGTATACTGGCAATAGTAAGAGTAAATAAAATATCAAAAAAACAGAACAATAGTTCGAACAAAAAAAATGTTACAACAGCAATAGCTGTAGGTGTTATACATGGATTAGCTGGTGTATCCCATTTGATTGGAATAATACCAAGTCTTTCGTTACCTACCAAATTTGAAGCTGCTTTATATTTAAGTGGTTTTGCAATTGGTACAATTTTGGCAATGGTAGTATATTCAACATTACTTGGTATTTGGGCTAAAACGTATGCTGAAAAAAATAAAGATAGAATGCTGAAAATATTAAAACTTACTGGTGGTTTTTTAGCTATTGCTGTTGGTTTATTTTGGTTATAAGGTCTTCGACATATTTATAGTTGCTTACGCATTCTACTTAATATTCTAATAATATGCAATTTAACAAAATGTAAATATTGAAAAATTTTTGTAACAGCACTTAAATGTATGGGCTACCCACGTAAAGTTGGACAGTATTATTTATCAGGTATTTCGTAACAGGATAAAAAATCAATCCTGTAAATACTGTCAAAAAAATTAAATAATGTCCAATACTAAACGTGTAGCCAAATGTATGCATAAGTAATTAACAATGAATAATGGACAATTAACAATTTTGTTTACGCCAGAATTACAATAAGTTACAACTTTACAAAGTGTCGATTTTATACTATGACCTACTTATAACTTGTTTTTCACTGTTTGACAAACATCGTTAATCGTCTGAAAATACACCACAATTGAATCTTTCAAGCAACATAAAAAGACTCGAAGAGTCAAAAAAATATAGATAATATGTTATCAAAAATAAAATTAATATTTAAACCCAAACATCAAATTTATTGGTATTCTATTAAAGGGCGAAAAAACATACAGGAAGATTCATACTATATTTCGGAAGAAAAAAACAAACAACAATTATTGTTTGTTGCTGATGGTGTTGGTGGGCATGGGCATGGTGATTTTGCCAGCCAATTGTGTGTTGAAATCTTCAAAACCAATTTTTTAAGATTAGGAAAAATTATAGAAATAAATAATTTTTTGGAAGACACAGCATATGAAGTTGCAAAACAAGTATTAAAAAAAGGAGAAGAATATCCTGAATTTAAAAACTGTGGAACAACAATATCTGGTATTTTTGTAGATAATAAATCATATTATACAATAAATATTGGAGATAGTAGAGTATATTCGATTGCTGATAATAAGCTAAATAGAGAAACAAAAGATCATTCAAAAGTTCAACGATTGATTGATACTGGAATAATTACAGAAACGGAAGCAAGAGTTCATCCTGAAAAAAATATGATGACATCTGCAATTGGGCAATCATTAAATATGATAACAATTGATATTAATGGTCCAAAAGAACTGTACAAAAATAAGTTACTATTTGCTTGCACTGATGGAATACACGATGCTTTGGACGATGCAGAAATAGAAACTTTTTTTAATAGCAATGAAATTGATAATAATCTTGCTGAAAAACTTGTAACAAAAGCATACAAATCAGGCATTAATGATAATATTACATTGTGTATATTAGTGATATAAAGTTTGAGAGCTTTAGTTAATATTAAGTAAGTGAAAAGTTTGTTTACGCTTGATAAACAACATAATATGAAAACAAAAGAGTCATTATTTATATTGCAATCTATTTATAAATAGTGTATCAAAACTTAAATTTCTAAAGTTTTTTAAATTATAAGAGAGACGAATATTAAGATATACTTTCAATGGTTCAATTATTCAATGATACAACGGTACAATAATTTGATTAATAACTTATAACATTTTTATAAAAGTCAAATTATTAGCCTAATTTAGTATAGAAATAAGGTCTTCGACCTTAATTTAATAAAAAATAACAAGTATTATGTAGTATTTTACTAAATTTGCATATTGTTTAATATAAATTTAATTTAAAATGGAAAAACTTAATGAGAAAACATCTGAAGACAAATTGGTTGCTATTATCAGCTATGTAACATTGATAGGTTGGATAGTAGCATACGTAATGTTTAAAGATGAAAAAAGTGGTAGAAAAACAGAATTTAATGTATTCCACATTCGTCAATCTTTAGGAATAAATATATTATTTTTAGTTTCGTGGGTTGTAGATTTTATACCATTTATAGGTGGAATATTATACACAATTGTAAGTCTTGCAATATTGGTTTTCTGGATTTTAGGATTAGTTGCTGCTGTTAATGGTGAAATGAAAGAGATACCTGTTGTTGGAAATACTATTCAGGACACTCTTAAATCAATAAATTAGAAATAAGGTTTCATTATAGCTAAGGTCTTCGACCTATTTATAGTTGCTTACGTATTTGTAAGCAACAGTATTTCAAAAAAACAAATAAAATACTTGTATGATTTTAGACTTTAAAAATGGATTTTAAGTATTCCTAAATGCCGACAGGTCTTGTAGATACTTTCGGGTTTATCATAAAACCTAATTCATTTCAATATAAATTCTTTATCATTTATTTTTTTAGCCTCAAATATCAATTTTTGTCGTTTTTGTTGTGGTTTGAAACATGTCACATCTTTTTACTTATATTCGTTGTATGACGTTATATTTTAAAATTGCAATGAATATCAATAACATAACTGCCTACTGTCGGAGTGGCATTGAAGCCACACCGACAGTTTTAAACATGCAAAATGTAACAAACCAGTACAAACTTTTGTCGTTTTTGATAATTTAGTTAAATTCTATTTTTATTTCTTTTCCAATATTTAATACTGCCATTCTGGGCTTATAAAAACTAATAATATTTTGTAAATTATTAGTTTTTATAAGCCCAGTTTACACCTATATATAAGTATCTTACAAAAAACAAATCGGAAAGTTATTTTTTA
>JAOZVK010000339.1 GCA_029938185.1 Bacteroidales bacterium
TGTAAACCAATTCGTAGTTTATAATTCGTAATTTCCTAACTATTGAGAACTTACGTCAAATTCAACAGTTTTTGCATCATCTGTTAAACGTTTTTCTAAATTTCCGTAAGGTTTAATATCTTGGATTTCTATATCCAAAAAATCTTCTATAAAACGTTTGGCAATTTTTATATCGGAAAATACTTTCTTGAAAAACAGGTCATAGTTTAGTGGGGCTAAATAGGCATTGGCGTATTTTTGTTGAGTTTTATTTTTCATAATTTTTTCTTTAAAAATCTATTTTACAAAGATACAAAAAAAATCATATTATTTATGACATTTTTCATAAACCAGTAAAAATACTTGACACTTTTTTTGCAGAAAATGAATAAGTTTCATAATTATATTTGTATATATATAAACATACTTAATAAACTTCATTTTTCATTATTCTATTTTTTACTATATTTGTGCCGCTTTATAGTGAGGGTATTTATTAAGGAAATGACAAATTATAAATTACGAATTACGAATTGGTTTACACCTAAATATAAGTATTTTACAAAAAACAGATCGGAAAGTTATTTTTTAAAGATTCCTAATGTTTTTATTTTTGTAATATCCTATGTTAAAAGATTTTGTACTATGGTCTTCAAACTATTTATACTTTAAAAAGTTTAATTATTCAATGATACAATTGTACAAAATATTGAATGATAATATAGGCTACCCACGTAAGGTTGGACGCAATTGTTTTTCAAGTGGTTGCAACCATAACGTTAAAGTAAACTTTTACAGAACTTTGCGAAACTTTGTGTAACTTTGCGGTTAAAAAGCGTCTAACTTAAAACTGGTAGCCATAATATATAAAGATTTAATAAAAGTAAAATTCTTAACCAAATTTAGTATAATGTAGTTTGCGATTTATGTATAATAAATTGAAAATAAACTTTGTACTAATGCGTAAGCAACTATAAATAGGTCGAAGACCTTAATACATTTTGGAACACCATAAAAATTAAAAAATATGTTATTAACAAAAGAATCTATATTGAAGTATTACGAAGAAAAGCCATATATGGTGATATTGTTTTTAGGTCTTATTTTGAGGCTTATATCAGCAATTTTTTCACAGGGATATGCTTTTCACGACGATCATTATCTTGTGTTAGAAGCCTCTCATTCATGGGTTGATGGAGCTGATTATGCAAATTGGTTGCCACAAAATCAAAAAAATCCAGTTCCATCTGGACATAGTTTTTTTTATGTAGGAATACACTTTGTTTTGTTTCATATTTTAAAGTTCGTTGGTTTTGTTGATCCAAAAGTCAAAATGGTAATAATTAGAATTATTCATGCTTTTTTCTCTTTGTTGATATTAAAATATACATATAAGATTGTAAAAAAAGTATCTAATGAAGAAAATCTTGCAATAAAAGCTACACTATTTATGGCAGTTTTATGGTTTATGCCTTTCTTGAGTGTACGAAACTTGGTTGAGTTTATAAGCATACCTTTTATGTTTTGGGGAATATGGCTTATTCTAAATTCGGAGAATAAAAAATATGTTCTTTTGCATTATCTTTTTGCAGGTTTTATCATTGGGCTAAGTTTTTCGGTTAGGTTTCAAACAATTTTGTTTGCAGGAGGAGTTGGTTTGGTTCTTTTATTTCAGAAAAAAATAAAAGGTGCAATTATTTATGGTGTTGGTATTTTACTTTCAATAATATTGATTCAGGGAGGTATTGACCTTTTTGTTTGGGGACGACCATTTGCCGAATTTACTGAATATATAAAATATAATATTGAAAATAGATATAATTATGGACCCGATAATTGGCATATGTATATATCCGTTTTTGGAGGTATGCTTGTTCCACCATTTAGTTTATTATTGTTATTTGGCTTTTTTAGAAATTGGAAAAAATATGCAATAATTTTTGTACCAACATTAATATTTATATTATTTCATAACTATTTTCCAAATAAGCAAGAACGCTTTATTTTTCCAGTACTACCTTTTGTTGCTGTTTTAGGAGTTGTTGGCTGGTATGAATTTGCGAATAAATCAAAATTTTGGAAAAAACATAAAAAACTATTAACTGGTTTTAATGTTTATTTTTGGATAATAAATATTGCGTTCTTAATTTTTTTCACACCAATATCTACAAAATTATCAAGAATAGATGTAATGTATTATTTCAATAACAAAAAAATTTCAAAAATAATATTAGAAGACGCAACACATGAAGAACCCAAAATGCTACCAAAGTTTTATTCAAACTCTTGGAATCATAAGGTTATAAGAATTGGAAGCAAATATTTGAAAAATGAAGCAGCAAGCGATAATGCCGAATTAAATAAATTGAAGGATTTACCCAAAAACCAATGGCCTGAATATATTTTGTTTTGCGAAAATATAGATTTGGATAAAAGAGTTGAGTATTTCAAAAAATTCTTTCCAAAACTGGAACATGAAAAGACAATTGAACCAAGTAAACTTGATAAAATAATGTATAAACTGAATACATCGAACAGAAATCAAACATATTACATATATAAAGTAATAAAATAAGTTGGCTCTTCGAGCCTTTCAATGTTGCTTACGCATAAAAAATTTTACTATTATTGATTATCAGTTAATTAAAAAGTACAAATAAATTTGATGAACCAATAAGTTACCTTATTATGATATACTTAGAACGGTTGTGAATTTAACTTTGACAAAGTTTAAAACTTTGTCAAAGTTGGAGTTATGTAATTTAAAATATAAGTTTATAACCGTTTACAGTATATGTTAATTAACAGAAATAATAAATTTATCAATAAAATAATCTATAAGAAACTAAATTAATTGTATATTTATATTTTTAAGGTATTTTATTTGTTATGTAAATATTACTAACTAAACACTCATAAGAAGTTTTATCTATTTTGTAAAAATTGATTATACATTACAATACATCGAATAGTTAAAAATACCTTGAATATTAATAAAATGCAGAAATATTTATGTTATACTGCTTATTACAAATATAAATACTAAATAAAAAAAATTATGGGAATAGAATCAAGAAGCTCTGGCTGGCGAGTATTAAACTCATTATGGATAATAATTTCATTTTTCTTTTTAATACACTGGTCATCTGTATTATATGCAGGAATAAGAGTAAAAAAACTAAAATGGATAATATTGTCAGCAATTTATGCCATTCCTACTTTTGTTTTCATGATACTAAATGGCACAATGGAAAAAGATACTTTTGGTGAAAATTTGGTAATGGTATCTTTTTTTATGAGTTGGCTGGCAACAATAATAACAGCTTTTATTATCAGAAAGGACTTTTTGATAGAGTTGGATAAATTAGTTGCTGCTCCTATTAGGCGTTTTGTACCCAAAACAAATGTTCAAACTAATTTTAATAATCAAAGAGGCTATAAAGGAAAACATTCAGGGCTAATGCAAAAAGTAATGTTACTTAGAGGCGAAATTTTTTTACAAATAGAAAAGGCTGATACATCTTTAAGAGAAATATATTTGGATTTATCACCTATGGTTGATAAATATGTAGAGAAAGTAAAAGAACTTATTAGTAGTGATGAAAAGCTTAGTAATATTATTAATAATTATTCTGAAACAGAAATTGACAGTAAAGTAGAACAAATGAGAGAGAAACTTTCAAAAACAACAAATCATGAGCTTAAAAGAGAATACGAGCAATCAATTGTTAAATATAATGAACACAAAAAATCGTTTCAAGAGATAAAAGACCAGAGCGAAATGATTAATCTTCGTTTAAATTCTACACTTATGACAATGCAACAAATAAAATTTGATATGCTAAAAATGTCAAGTCTTGAGCTAAACGATAAAGGTGTCTTATTAAAATCTCTTGAAGATAAATCTAACGAATTATCTGAATATATAGATATTGTAAAAGACACTTATAGTAATACTGGATTAGCATAAATAATTGATTAATAAAATATAAAAAACAAAATTATGCCATACAATAGAAGTACAGACTGGAAAATAGTAAATTCATGGTGGGTGTTACTATCTTTTATACCAGGAATCAATTGGCTGGGGATACTTATAGCAGGTGTTAATATAAACAATAAAAAGTGGAAAAAAACAGCTTTTTATTATGCACTTCCATGGATTTTATTAATGGTATTTGGTATTCTGAAAATCATTCCTGGAAATGCATTATCTGTCTTATTTTTTATTTCATTAATTAGTTGGATAGCTTCTATTGTTCATTCATTTGTAATTACATCTAAATATTTACCTGAGTTTTCAAGTAAAATGGAGCTTGATAATCAGCAAATAAAAAGAGCAAGAGTTTTTCAAATAAGACAAGGCAAGTATGCAAGCTTAATGAGAGATATGTATAGAACAAAAAATGAAATTCTACGATTAGCCAACGAAGTTAAAGTATCCGATACAACCAATCAACAAATGATGAACGAAATTCAGGGAATTGTAGATAAATATTATGAGCAAACTGCAAACTTGGTTTTTGAAGATGAAAGACTAAGCAGGCTACAAAAGAGTATTTCAATTGAAGAGTCGGACAACGATATTAAACAACTAAACGAAAAAGTCGAAAAGACTACAAAGTTCGAACTTCAAGAAGAGTATGCAAATATGATTACACTTCTTGAAAAACAAAAAGTTACATACAATGAAATTGCTGACCAAAAAGAATTAATTGATATGAGAATAAATAAGGCAAATATTTCTATGAAACAAATAAAATACGACCTTATTAAAGTTTCGGGAAATATATCCGAAGAAAAAAGAAAAGAATTTTTTGTTACCCTCGAAGACAAATCAAACGAAATAAATGAATATTTAGGAATACTAAAAAATAATTAAGGTCTTCGACCTATTTAATATTGCTTACATATGATATAAAGTCTTCGGCTACCCGTCAAAAGTTGGAAAATCTTGTTTTTCAAGTAGTTCTAATCATAGAATTAAAGTAAAGATAAGCGAAACTTTGCGTAAAACTTTGTGTAACTTTGCGGTTAAAAAGTGGCTAACTTAAAACTGGGAACCAAGTCTTCGACCTATTTTAATATTATTAGTTGCATGCTATTATCAGTAATTTACCTTAATATAATACGGGGTATTTTTGTTAGAGTACTTAATAATTAACTATAATTCCAAAAATAAAAATGAATAAAGCAGTTCTGAAAAGTAATTTAAATCTTAATAATGTTACCGATAAATATATTGGTAAAGTAAGAGATGTTTATAACCTTAAAAACAAATACTTAGTAATGTTAGTGTCTGATAGAATATCGGCTTTTGATAAAGTATTACCTAGAGCTATACCCTATAAAGGACAAGTTCTAAATCAAATAGCTGAAATATTTCTTGATGCAACATCTGATATTGTTAAAAATTGGAAAATATCATGTCCCGATACTATGGTTACAGTTGGTAAGTATTGTAAGCCTTTTCCAATAGAAATGATTGTTAGAGGGTATCTGACAGGTAGTTCTTGGAGAACATACAAAAAAGGAGCAAGACAAATTTGTGGTGTTAGTATTCCCGAAGGAATGAAAGAACATCAAAAATTTGATAAAGCAATTTTAACTCCTACTACAAAAGCTGTTGATGGTCATGACGAAGATATTACAAGAGACGAAATTATAAATAGTGGCTTAGTTTTGGAGAAAGATTATGTTATGCTCGAAAAATATTCATTAGAGCTATTTAAAAGAGGTACTGATATGGCAGCCAAAAAGGGTTTGATTTTAGTTGATACTAAATATGAATTTGGCAAAATTGATGATGAAATCTTTTTGATAGACGAAATTCATACCCCTGACTCTTCAAGATATTTTTATGCTGATGGTTACAAAGAAAGATTTGATAATAATGAGCAACAAAAACAACTATCTAAAGAGTTTGTAAGAGAATGGCTTATGGAAAATGGGTTTCAAGGAAAAGAAGGACAGGAAATTCCTAATATGTCTGATGAATTTGTAAACTCAGTTTCGGAAAGATATATCGAATTGTTTGAAAAAATAACAGGCAATAAATTTATTAAGGCTGATAGTAAGGATATCGAAAGTCGTGTACAATCAAATGTTTCTGAATTTCTTAACAAAATTATCTCATAAAACCTTAAAATATAGAAAGAGTCAAATTATTGGGACTAATTTTTTTAATATTATCGCCGGATTGTGTAAAAACCAAAAGCCCACACTCTTCGGCTGTTTTTTGTGAATTTTTTTCAAAACTTAACGATGCTAGTGCTCCATAGATAGTAAACTCCTTAAATTCAGGAAATAATATCTTATATTTGGGTAATTTTTTTTCATAAAAAGCTATTACTTGGTCTCTGTTAAGTTTATATTTGACTTCAACAACAAGTATTTTATTTTTGTTTGTTAATACAA
>JAOZVK010000033.1 GCA_029938185.1 Bacteroidales bacterium
TTTTAATTATCTGATATTCAGTACTTATGTATTGTGTGAAAAGTGAACAGTCTCAAGCAGTTACAGGTTTTGGCTACACGTATAATATTGGACATTATTTTATTTTTTGACAGGATTTACAGGATTGGTTTTTATCCTGTTACGAAACGCTTGATATACAAGACTATCCAACTTCTGACGGGTAGCCGAGGATTGTTTATGATGGAGCCATAGGTATTATTCTATCCTTAACTCAATTTTCATAAGCCTTATATAAATAATTTAACTGAAAACTTTTATTACAATCTTTACTGCTGCAATGCTGCTTTCCATTTTGAGTTCCCTTAAAAATAATATTTTCACTGTTACAATATTTGTATCTTACATTTATTTTTGCCATAATTTTTTTGGCAAAGATAATAAAAACAAATGAATTAACCCATTACCGATTTTTTCACATAGTTTATAGAAAGCAAAAAGCCCGTAAATTAAAATTTACAGGCTTTATCGTGATTAAAAAAGTTAATTAACCAATAACTTTAACATTTACTGCATTTAAACCTTTTCTTCCTTGTGTTAATTCAAATTCTACATTATCACCTTCTTGGATTTGATCTATTAATCCTGAAATGTGTACAAAATATTCCTCTTTTGAATCTTCCTCGCTAATGAATCCAAATCCTTTTGAATCATTAAAAAATTTTACTGTTCCTTTTCTCATTTTATTATAATAATATTATATTTTTAAAAATACAAATTTAGTGTTAATTAATCTTATCTAAAAATTTTTATGGCTATAATTTCAATTTTTTTTCATTTTTTTTTTTTTGAAAGTAATAATATGAAATTATTACACAATAAAAACAAATTCATTATATTGTATATTAGTAAGTAAGCAAGTATTTTTATAAATATAAAAAAAAATAAAAAAATTAATTAATTCTTACACCTATTATCAAAATATCGTCTATTTGTTCGTGTTCAGTCCCCATCCAGTCTAAAATGGTCTTATCAAGGATTTCTCCGGCAGTTTTCATTTCAATATTCTTACTGTGCATTTTCAAAAGTAGCTCTTTAAAATTCCTTTTCATAAACTTACGCCCCTTTTTTCCTCCCATTTGGTCAACATAGCCATCGGAAAATATATATAATACATCTTCTTTTTGTAATTCTACATCATAGTTTTCGAAAGGTTTTTCTTTAAGATATATTCCAATAGGATTTTTGGTTGCTTTAATTTCAATCAGCTCATTATTACGAATTATATATAAAGGATTATTTGCTCCAGAAAACTGCATTTTATTATTTTCGTGATCTATAATACATAAAGCCATATCCATTCCATCTTTCGACTCATTTTTTTTACCTGATTGGTCAAGTGAAGTTTTTACAAGTTCTCGCATCATATCAAGTATTTGCGATGCTTTTAGCTTTTCCATATTATTGACCAATTCGTTTAGGAATGAAATACCAAGCATACTCATAAATGCACCTGGAACTCCATGTCCTGTGCAGTCGGCGGCTGTCAGAATAGTTTTATTATCAACTTGTTTTAACCAGTAGAAATCTCCAGACACAATATCACGAGGTTTCCATAATATAAAATAGTCATTCAGATTTTCTTCTATTAATTTCTCTGATGGCAATAGTGCAGTTTGAATACGTTTTGCATATTTTATACTATCGGTTATTTCTTTGTGTCTTGCCTCTATCTCAATACGTAGTTTATCAATCCTTTCCTTTTCTTTGTGAATTGCTATACTTTGTTCCCAAAGTTTTTTGTTATTAATTTTAAATTTTTGTTTTTCAATCTCAAATGATTCTTTTTCGTTCAAAATATCAGAAACATTTTTTACTCCTAGTTTTTGAGCTTTGTTTATTTGTTCTTCAGTAAAACGTATTTCAGTTTTATTTTTGGTTCCAATTTTTTTTCTATAATCATTTAAAATATAATTTTGCCGTTTGATTTCACTTTTCAGTTCATCAATTTCATCATTATTATTTTCATTTTCTGCATCATTAATAAGATTGTTATCAGTTTTTGTTTTTTTTAATCTATAATACATTATTACTAATATTATAGTAAAAACTATTGCAATAGTTGAAACTAATATGATATTTGTTAATATAGACATTGTTTGTTGTATTTAAAGGTCTTCGACCTATTTAATATTGTTTATGATATATAATTAAGGTCTACGACCTTATATTTTTAGTTCTATGATATACTCTAAGTGGTTATAAGTACTGTTACAAAAGTTTTTCGACATTTACTTATTCATAACTTACTGATATTGTTGTCTTTGTACTAATACGTAAGCAACTATAATATAGGTTGAAGACCTTAGTTTTAACATCAACAAACTGGTATCAATTATCAATCAAAGTATTGTACCATTGTATCATTGAATAATTGTACCATTTAAAGTATAATACTTTTTATCAAGCATGAGCAAGATAAAAAGATTCGAAAAGCCTAAATTTGATTTCCCTCCTCATCAATTTTTATAAAAATAACATTTCGATAAAAACCAAAGCTTTCTCGACTTCCAACTATACTATATCCATTTGTGGTTTTCATTATTCCTAAACCCAAAGAAAGAAATTTTGATTCTATACCTGATTCCCATATTAGATTCCCAACTTTATCAATTTTTTGCCAAAATAATTTTTGTTGGTTGCCATTATTCATCTTAGCTCCTGTAATAACATATCCATCTGAGATTTTAATAATATCATAAATTAAAGTAAATTCATCAAACCTATATTCTTTTAACCACTCTATTTTACCATTAATTTGAACCTTAAAAAATACACTTTGCATGTCTCCATAGCCTGCTACTATTATATATCCTTCAGTATCGAAATACATATTTGTTAATTCATCAATACCAGGTATTTCATTAATTATTGAATTATTTATTATATTTCCATCTTTATCAATAGTTCTAAAAAAGACTCTAAGTTTTTCTCTACTACCAATATCAAACTCAAAAACACTTACTACATTATACAATCCATTTAGTTCAATAACTCCTTGTATACTAAACCCTTCTATAATAATATTTTTTTCATTTAATATATGTCCTTTATTATCTAATGTTGTGATAATAAGATATAAGTTATCAGGTGTAAGAGCTTGTGTAAAAATTAATATCTCATTGCTACTTCGTTCAATTACATCAACAAATTTAGTATAATACGCATCTGGAAAATCTTCAAGTTTATATTCAAAAGAGTATTGAAAAGTTCCAGTATTGCTATATTTCATAAATTGCAATACATTTTTTTGCACATTAGATATTATAATACCATTATCGTAAGGACTTATACTAAACGAAATAGAGTCAATTTTTAATGGAGGTTTAGTTTCTATTTTTAATGCTACTTCTGCTAATTTTGTAAAATTACTACTATTGTCAATTTTTATTAAATTAATTTTACCTGAATTTAATGACAAGCAATAAAATTCATTATCATGTTTTAATGTTCTAATAATATTTTCACTAAAAACAGAAACTGACAAATCATCTTGATTAACAATCTCTGTATCATCTTTTTTGCATGATACCAATAATATAGTTGCGAAAATTATTACTGAACAATATTTTATTTTTTGATTCATAATTGAAAGTATAGTAAGTTAAATTAAATATTTTAGGCTTATAGTGTCAAAATAGTTAAGTGTTGAAGATATTCATTAAGTACTATTACAAAAGTTTTTCGGTATTTTATTTGTGTAATTACTTGTGTAACAGTGCTATATAGGAACACATAAGCCTCATTAAATAGGTCGAAGACCTTAGTCATATTTATATGTAACTTTATGAAATAGATTATATGTAACTCCTAATGAAAGTATGAAGTATGAAAATATTATATCATCATCGACATAATAATAGTCTTTTGCGAGAATATTATCGTAACGTTTTGATGGCAGATTATAATTTTTTGTATCATAGAGTTTACTTATATTAAATAATATATTAAATTTTTTTATTTTGTATTTAATTCCAAAACCCCAATAATATCCAAAATTATTGCTAATTCGACTATCATTTATATCCGATAATGATTCCTTTTTGTTAAAAAGAGTTTCATTATTACTAGGATCAACTCTTACATCATTAATTTCAAATTCAGATGAAGCTTTATTTATTAAACTGGAATACACGCCTAATGAGCCTATAAGACTCCAATTCTTATAAATTGGTTGTTTGTATGAAAATCCGATAGGGAATTTAAAAAACTCAGTTGTTTCGCTATAATTCATAACTAAATTTGTATAAGCTGTTATTTCTCTCGAATAATATATTTCACTTCTGAATGCACTTAGTTGTAAAGATAATTTGTTTGTTATATTCCATTGAAAATTAAATCCATATTCAGGTTTAAATTTATAGTTATAACTCTTACTATAATCTGCAACATCCCAAAGTGTATAATTTTTCAAAATTTGTGCATTGCTTCTAATAAGAGATAAACCGACACCAAATTCAAACATAGGTTTTATGTTAAAATTATTGATAGCTTCGACAAAAGGTACAGGGTCGCTTGTTAGATTAATTTTGTAATTTGGATTTTCTTTAAGAAAATAGTACATATATTCGTGTCCAGATTCTATTTCATCTAATTGCATATAAGAGCTTATCAATATTTTTAGAGCATCGTTTCGTTCATTTTCAGAAAAATCACATTTATCAAATATTTTTGGTAAAACATTTACTATATCTTCATATAATCCTTCGTGGTATTTTTCGATAGCATTTCTTAAAATATGACTACAATCTATTTGTGAAAATACAGTTGGCTGATATATTAAAAATAATATAAAGAAATAAAATTTTATATATTTTTTCTTGTGTATGAATGATAACATATTATTGATTTTTTATACTTTGATGATATTAAGGTCTTTGATATATTTAAGTAGGCTAACAAAAGTTTCCCTACATTTATTTCATGCAATCGACTATGTATCAGTTGTTTATAATGATACGTAAGCCACATTAAATAGGTCGAAGACCTTAATTTGTTAAATATCTTAATTCATTGCAGTAATAATTCCATTTATTAAAGATTGGCAATGATTGTTTAATTGTTATTTTGGAAGCTAATTTGCTTTCGGAAACTCTGTTAAAAAAAAATTCTTTTTTATTATTTGGTAAACTCGACTTTATTAATAATTCAAATTTTAAACTGTCATTTTTTTGTTTCGCAATATCAGCAATTAACCCCAAAATTGTAATATTTCCATTTGTTTTGGTTAATTTTAATAATTTTTCAATATTTATTTTTTCAATGTTATGTATAAACCAATCTAAAAATATCCATGTTAGACGACCTGAATACCTACAATAATTAGTAGTTTCAGATATTAATTCTTCTATACCAATTTGTTTTGTTGGCTTATTTTCTGTAACAAATACTTTGCTATCTAATTTATTCCAGTATTGAAATAGTAAATCTAATTTATTTTCCATTGTTGTTCCTCCAAAAAGTATTTAATTTTTTGTGCCCAGTCAGGACGAAATTTTGAAATATAATCCATATTCTTTATAACTATTTTTTTATCTTTCTCTGTTAATTGTGGTAATAATATTTCTATATCTTCCAAATCTTGCTCTCTCAAAGCTACAATTTTCATAATTAGTTGCTCGGATAAGCCTAATACAAATATTTCAATATTTAATAATTTTATATCAAGTTTTGTAACTCTTTTATTAAAATCTGGTGGTAAAACAATTGCAAATCCTTTAACATTATCATTTAACCAATCATTATCTAATTGATATTTTTCCGCTACATTTTTCGCTGCTTTTTTTATTTCTCTCAAATTGTCTCCCACTAAAATAGCATCAATATCTCGGGTTACACGTGTGGCTCCAAAATGCATAATCATTGCAGCACCACCAACAATAATTATTTTATAATGATAAGTAACCTGTTTGTCTAATTCTTGTAACACTTTTATTAATAAGTTTTTATCCATATTGATTTATTATTTATATTAGTTACAATTGAAAATTACAACACTTATAAATATATTAAAAAGTGATATTTCTGACGTATTAATTTTTTCTTTTTTAAATCAGAGTGTATTTACCTCTTTCATTGTTTTCCAAAATTGTCGAACTTGTAATATCTTAGGCTCTTTGATATTGATTACTCCATAACTATTTTGTATTTTTTCTTTTTTATTATAGAAATGTTCAAATTTAGAAATATTTATTTCAGGAAGATATTTAGATAAAAGAGAATTGTGATATTCAATTTCTAAATCTGTATCATCTGTAAACAAACTTATTAGCTCTATATTTTCTAATAATTCTTTTTTAAATTCTTTTAATTCAATTAAAGCATCATGTTCAACATTTCGTATATTTTTTAGAACGTTATCACTTTTTGATAATATTTTTTCATTAATATCCTTTAAAGTGAACTTATCATTAAGATGTTTTGATAAAGCATTGTATGTTCTTATTGAAAGGTTTTGAGCTATTGAATTTATTATTGAATTTAAAATTATTTTTTGTTTGATAGTTAGTTTTTCAATAAGTTCTTGTAACTGATTCTTAGACTTTATTGTTTCAACAATATTTTCAATTACATTATTTAATTTCTGTAAAGGTTTATTAGTTTTAGAAATTTGAGTAGATAGGCTCTCTTTATTTGGAGAATTAATTGCAAAATCAATATATTTTTCACAAACTGCAATTAATTCATCATTAGACTTTGCTCCACAATTTCTGATTTTTTTAAATGTTTGTTCTTTATTATAATATTTTATTAACTCTGTTAATGTTTTAATTTCTCCATTTCTACATGAATTTAGAGAACGAACACTTAAATTTTCTATTTCTTTTAAATCTTCAATGTCAATATCTTGAATATGTGCATTATCAGGTAGCTCTTCGATAAAATCTATTTTAAAGAAATTTTGACAAATATTAATTAATTCATTATTTGTTGTAGCTCCACAGTTTTCAATATCTAAAAATGTTTTATTTTTCTTATAATATTCTGCTATATCATTTGAGGTTCTTATATCATTTCTTAGGCACACTTTTATTGAGCGTTCACTTAATTTAACAAGTTTGCAAAGTTGATGTAAATTAATATTTTTAAATTTCTCACTCATATTTTATGCTTTTTTTATTTTGTTTTTTGCAGTTGAAAAGAACCATGTAATTAAGTTCTAAATACAGCTAATTATATATCAAGCGTAGCCACATTAAAAAGGTCAAAGACCTCTTAATTTATTGTTTTTTCATACTTAATATCTTTTCCAACATGCGATTTCCATTCATCATTGGTCATATTTCTACTTAACAGTTTCTTTATTTTTTTAACATACGCTTCACTATCTATTTCCCAGTATTTTATAGCACCATCGTCATATAATACATACAACTTTTTGTTATAAAATATAATTGATTTTATTTTTAGTTTACTATCGCTAATAACAATAGGGTTTTTGTCAAGATTTTTTACAGATAGCATTCTAATTCTTTTATCGGCTCCATAAGCAGCTAAAAATCCTGAAGATTTATCAATTTTTATAGATTCTATTCCAGAGTTACCTAAATAGATATTACTAGTTTTGTTATTAGAGTATATAAGTTTTACTAAACCATTTGAATATCCAACTGCAATCATGCCTGTTTTATTCCAAACGTCTATTGATAGTATTCTTGATTTTTCGTCAGAAATTAATTTTTGTTTATTGTTTAATAAATCATATTTAAACAATCTACCGTCATTACAACCAATCAAAATATATTTATCGTTATCAAAAAAACTAATTGCGGTAATTCTTGAGTTTAGTATAATAGTCTTAGTATTTTCTAAACTTTCAGTTTTCCACAATTTAACTGTCTTATCTCTAGAACCTGTTGCAATTTTTTTTTTATCAAAACTTAAACATGCCGACCTAATAAAGTCATTATGTCCTACAATTTTATTTTTTTGTTTATTTTTAATCAAATATGAACTTTTATCATTTAATGATACAATAAACATATCATTATCAATAAAATATGTTGAGTTTACAGGGGTGTTTTTGTCTGTAATTTGCTTTGTTTCCAGTAGTTTATTCCCCGATGCATTATATTCCATAAACATCCCTAATCTACTGAATACAACTATGTTATCATTATAAATATTAACAGCCGAAACATTTTTGGTACCTAATATATAATTTTCGTCTTGTTTTTTATTTAATAAGGAAAATCTAAGAGCCTCATATATAGCAGGGTCTTTATTATATCCATTATATTTTTTATTAAAATTATATGCTTGTAGTGCCAAAAGCATATTTAATTGCTTGTCTCTGTATTTATTTTTTGCCTTAAAACTAATTGATTGTGCTATTGCTAAATAAGATAATGATTTTGCATTATTACTTGCTATTTCTGCTTTTTTTCTTTGTTTTTCGGCGTTTTTTTTCTGTTCATCTGCAATTTTTTTCTCTTCTTTTACCTTATCTGTTTCTAATTTGAGTTGTTTTGATTTTTCCTCTGCCAATTTTCTTAACCTGTCGGCATCAGCTTTTGCAGAGTCTGACATTAGTTTTGATTTTATAGCTTCATGTTCATTGTCTTCGGCACGTTTTTTTTCAATTTCTATTTGTTCGTTTATTTTTATAATATTATTTTTTTGAATATCTGCCGAGTCTTTTTGTAGTAATGCATATTCGGTTAATTTGTCTGCAATTTTCTTCTGTTCTTCGGCATTCGATTTTTCCATTAAAGCCCAGTAGGTAAAGCCTGATAAAACAATAATTATAACAATAGAAGCAATCAATAAAAAACTTTGTCTACGTTTTTTTGCTTTTTTAATATATGCTATGTGTCCTTTACTTTTGTTTAGAAACTCTTTTATGCTTTTTTCCTTTATATATGCATTTTTAACTTTTTCATTATAGTTAAGCTTGCTATCATCGTATTTTGCCAACCAATATTTGTTTGGTTTACATTTTTCGTACCATTGTTTAAAATGCGACAAAGGACCTTCTGCCAATAAATAATATTTTGATTTATCGTTTTGTAACCATCTTTTAAGTTGAATATCAAAGTCTTTATAATCAACAATATTTTCTTGCTCTTCTTTGTTCCATTCCTCAAGCAATTCCCAGTTTCTAATTAAAGCTTCGTGTGTAATATCTAAAACTGTATCTCCTGATAGGTAAATTGTTGAAATGTCATCAGTATCAATAAATGGATGTAGAAAAGTACTATCCTGTAATCTGAATATATTTAATACACCACATACAGTTTCATATTTTATTTTAGGGTCATCAATTATATTTGTGATTTCTCTTAGCGACATTCTGTTTCTGACAGCTCGTCCATCGTCTATTTTAGTAAGACTTTGAAAAGATTTTTTAATTACAAGTTTAGCATCTTGCTCATCAATGCTATTATCAATCCATTCGGCAGATTTCAACAAATAATCATAGGCAATTTGATATATTATGTTTGCATGAGTATTTAAAACATTATTTGAATTTGGATTATCATAAAATCTTTTCTTAAAATTTTCAATACCATCAAACCATAAATCAAATTTTTCTTTATCGGTTTGTGATAAAAATTTTAGTTTTATGCCTGCCAATTTTGCTAAATGCAACAAATCCATTTCTTCATTTCCATTATCGGCTAATTTCCATAGTTGGTTTAATGTGTGTTGCAATATTGGTAGTTGGTCAAACCCATCATGAAGTTCATTTATCAATATTTCTTTTAGGCGTTTTGCAAGTTTTCCACCCGAAAGCAATGCCGGTTCTTCAATAATTTGTTGCAATTCATTTCTGTTTAATCTTGGAACAAAGAATTGGCTAAAACCTATTGTTTCGGGTAAACCTCTGAATGCAACACTTTGACTAATAAAGTCAGAACGCATTGTGCATACAATATATATAGGTAAATCTTCATTTATAGCTATTTTGGCAGTTTCGAGCAGTAAGTTAACAGTTGTGTATGCATTATCGGAAGGTTTACCGTCGTTAAAATTTTCGGTATTTGTGAAAAACTCTTCAAATTGGTCAGCCAAAATAAAAAGATTTGCTGCTTTTTGTTTTTTTAATTTTTTAGTTTCCTCATCTGCATTTATCCATTCCTCGCTATTAGTATTTATGTAATAATCAGATGATTTATACAAATCACTTAATGCCGAAAAACCTAACTCAAGTTCGTCTTTAGTATCTTTATAATCTAAACCAAAATTTGTTGAAATACTTTTTGATATGCTCTTTAGGGGATCTCTTTCGGGTCTGAAATCAGCAACTACCCAATTATTATATTTTGCTCTAAAAAAACCAGCTCTTGCATTTGGAATAATCCCAGCATACACTAATGACGATTTTCCATCACCAGATGCACCTGTAATAATAACAATCTTTCTTTCTTCGAGTTGCTTTATTATTTGACGAATTTGCAAATCTCTTCCTTTAAAGAAAATTGACTCATCTTCGGTAAATGGTCTAAGACCAGGATATGGATTTATTTTTTGTTCCATTTATTATATGTCAAAATATGAGGTCTTCGACCTATTTAATATGGCTTACGCATTTTTGGCTACCAGTTTTAAGTTGAACGCTTTTTAATCGCAAAGTTGCACAAAGCTTAACGTGAATGTATTGGTTCAATACAATGATAAAAAGCTATATTTTCTATTTTTCAATATCAAATAATTCAGCTGGATTTATTTTAAATTGAAGCATTTGTGCTGTTTTTCGTCCTCCATCACCACCTTTCCGTTGCATTGTTATTCTACCGATTTTAATGTTCCCCCTTTTTGTTATAACTATTTTACCGTTAGAGAAATGATTGATAACAATATTTATAGGTTTTAATATCCATCTTGCATTTGTTTCAATTTTTTGAACAACGAGCATCCATTCAGCTGCAAACTTCCCCCTTCCTTTGATTATATCGTTTACAATTAAACTCTTATTGGCTTCAAGCCAATGTATCACTTTATTTTGGTTTTGTTCACTAAATTCGTTAATAAATGTTCGTCTGTTATCTTTTAGATTATCAATTGAAGGACGAATTTCACCTGTATATTTTTTTAATATTTCAACAATATCAGGTGGTATGTTCCACATCTCTCGATATTTATCTATCCAACGTTTATCTATTTGGTTAAATCCTTTTAGATTTCTGACAAGTTTTATTTGTAAATTTTCAACATCAATTGCTTTTTTTAATTTTATTGTTACTTGAACTTGGACATCAGCTTTATAACCAGATATTACAATTGCTTCAACAAATTCAATTTCCAACAATTTATATTCCATTGTTATCAGCCAGCTTTGTGCTTCTTTATCTTGCTTCCAGTTATTAAATTTATTAACGATGTCTCGTTCATTTTTAAAACCTTCTTTTGCTGTATTTGAGCCTTTTTTTATTAAATCCATTATTGAGTGCTAAATAAATTTTTTTTAATATATTTTTTTAATCGTTCATTTGCAATTTCTGTATATTCTTGCGAAATTTCAGACCCTATCCATTTTCTATTAAACAGGTGTGCTATTTTAGCTGTTGTTCCACTCCCCATAAAAGGGTCGTAGATTAAATTATTTTCATTTGTCCATGTTTTTATCTGGTCAATTACAAGTTTTTCGGGAAAAATAGCAGGGTGTTGAAATGCGATTTTATCTTTTGTTGAAATTCCACCACCTATAGAATAGGAAAATACATTACCAACTTTTTTTTCTTTTGTGCGTTCAACTTTTTTATAATCAAGACTTCCTGTTTTTCCACGATTTTTCATATTTGCAAGTCCATGATATTTTGTTGGTTCAGTTATTGGATTAAAAACATTTGGACTACCTTTTGAAAATGCAAAAATATATTCAAAATGTTGATGGTAACGTTTTCCTGTTGTTGGCATAGGATTATTTTTATAATAAATCATTGTATCGTGAACATTAAAACCAACTTTTTTAAAAAATAAAGCTTGTTTAAAAGCGGTTAAGGTTTCACTTCCTTTGTCTGTTTTATCTCCAACTACCCAAATAATTATTCCACCAACTTTTAATATTCTATATAGTTCATTTACAATTTTTTCAAATGGAAATTTGTATCCATTATAATTTCTTAAATCATCATAAGGTGGGGACGTTAAAACCATATCAATAAAATTATTTTTAAATAATTTCATCGTATCAAGACAATTTTCATTATATATTTTATTTAATTCCATTTGTAGTTTTTATATAAATTTAGGTTTCTTTGTTTTTAGTTGCTTTTATTGCAAAGTTTCACTTTGCATAAGCAACATAAAAAGGCTCGAATCGCCAATCTTATTCGTTTTGAGAATTAATTTTATCAAATTGTACTTTTATTTCTAAAGGTATTAATTCTTCAGCTATAATTAATGATTGTACTTTTGGTGCTTTAAACATTTTATCATGATTTGATTCTTGATTTGCATCACCTATTAAAAGAATATTTGATTTTGCAGATGCTCCACCTACTTTTTTCCAAACTTGCTGAACAAAAGGCAAAGCCCAGTCTGCTCTTGTTTTAAAAAACACTACTGTAAGTATTGATTTATCAAACTGTTGAGCAACCATCGAAGAAAAATCAGCATTTGCATTTTGCGAAATACTTAACGATTCAACATCAGCTATATCACTCAATAGTTCAGTTATACTTTGTGCAGAATCTTCGTCAAGTTCGTTGTATATAAAAAACATATCGGTACTTTGGGCACTTGATTCTGTTTTTTGTTCTAATTGAATTATAGAACGAATATCCTCAACAAACATAACAGGTGAGTCATGATTAGAAAAAATCATGTTTCTTAATATATTTTGCATTATCGAATCTAAGAAAACCTCCTGAGCCTCTTCCTTTTCATTTGTATTAATTGAAAAAGGTTGCCAAACAAACATTTTAAAACCTGAAAGTAGTTTTCTATTTTTATTTTGTGCCTCAGTATACTGATATTCAGAAATAGATAATTTATTTTTTTTATCAAAAATTTCACCATATTCATTTCCAAGCAAATGTATAGAACAATCTGATATTTCGATATACTCTTTTATTTTTTTTATTGCACTTTCTTCATTATCAAAGTCTTCTTTTTTTATAAATAAAACTTCTAATCCAGCTTTTGATAGAATACGCTTCAGTTTTTTTTGTAATTCTATAGCATCACCAGAAGTTTCTGATAAAAAAACTTTTAATTTATTTTTTTTTGGAACTGATTGCATAAAGAAAATATTATTATGTCCTCTACCTATTTAATTGTTGTTTGTTTTTGATATATAATTAACTATAATTCAAAAGATAAGCTTTTGTAAATAAAAAACTATCTCTTAAAGTTAATATTAAAACTTAATTTATATTATTAAAATTGTACTAAATTTATAATAATTTATCAAAGATTAAACCAATTAAGTCTTCTACATATTTAATGTTGCTTACGCACTCTAAAACATCATTAATTTTTTTTTGTTTATTACCAACTACATTAACCTACATACGAGGCTAACAATAGAATCGCCCAATCGGGCTTTTTCACGACAAAGTCCGATTGGACGACTCTATTGTTAGCCCACAATGGCATTGTCGTCATGCTAACACGTAACTATCTATTATTAAACATATAACATTGTTGATTATTTAAAAAAAGCGATAAAATATTATTTTTTTTTGCATACTCCACCCAATTTGATTTTTTTATAAATTTATAAGAAAATCAATATATTAGGCAAGTTTCAAACGTAAATAACAGTTGAATGGAAAAAATATCGAATACTGAATATCGAATTTTGAAGTATTGCTGACGCATGTATATTAATATTCTAATAATATGCAATTTGACAAAAATCAAATATCATAACTCACAAAAACAGTTCTTTTTTTTTAAAGAAGAACTGTTTTTGTGAGTTCTAAATTTAAGTGGCTACACGTATAGTATTGGACATTATTTTATTTTTTGACAGGATTTACAGTATTGGTTTTTATCCTGTTACAAAATACCTGATAAACAATACTGTCCAACTTCTGACGGGTAGCCAATTTAAGTGTAATTAATGAAATATTTTTAACTTCGAAAAATATAACTAAGCAATTCCTGTAAAACCCATAAATGCCAATGCTAATAAACCTGCTACTACAAAAGCAATTGGTACACCTTTCATTCCATTAGGTACATCAATTAGGTCTAAATGTTCTCTTAATCCAGCAAAAATAATTAATGCAAGACCAAAACCTACAGCATTAGCTATTGCAAATACTACACTTTCAATCAAGCCATAACCATCAGTAGTTGCTGCAAGAATTGCAACTCCCAAAACTGCACAGTTTGTTGTAATTAGTGGCAAGAAAATACCCAAAGCCTGATATAATGCAGGGCTAACTTTTTTCAATATGATTTCGACCAACTGAACCAGTGATGCAATAACTAAAATAAAGGATATAGTTTGCATATATTCAATTTTATATGGTATTAACACATAATGTTGAATAAGATAGGTTACTATTGTTGCTATAACCATAACAAATGTAACTGCACCAGTCATGCCAATTGAAGTTTCAACTTTTGTTGATACTCCAAAAAATGGACATACACCTAAAAATTTTGCTAATACAATATTATTAACAAAAATTGCTGATATTATTATTAATACATATTCCATAGTGATTATATTATTTTTTAATTAATAGTCTTATAAAATTTTTTAATATTTATAATTGTACAATTAGCTATATGACTGTAGTTTGTGAAAACGCATATACTGCAAACGGTTATAAATTTACATTTTTAAATTACGTATGTCCAACTTTGACAAAGTTTTAAACTTTGTCAAAGTTAAATTAGCAAGTGTTCTAAGTATAAACCACATTTAAATAGGTCGAAGACCTTATTTTGATTTATTAAGTTTATTCAATATTGCAATTAAATAGCCTAATGCAATAAAAGCTCCAGGAGCAAGTACAAAAACAAGCATTCCGTCACCATTGTATATTGAAATATCGAAAATTGAACCACTTCCTAATACTTCTCTCACAGCACCTAGTATTGTAAGTGCCATTGCAAAACCAATTCCCATTCCGAATCCGTCAATAGTCGAATCAATAAACGAATTTTTTGATGCAAAAGCTTCTGCTCTACCTAATATTAAGCAGTTTACAACAATAAGAGGAATGAAAAGTCCTAATGTATCGAACATGTCAGGAAGATATGCTTGCATAGTCAATTCTACAATTGTTACAAACGAAGCTATTATAACTATAAAAGCTGGTATTCTTACTTTGTCGGGTATAAACGACTTTATAAGCGAAACAACTATATTTGACATAACAAGTACGAATGTTGTAGCAAGTCCCATACCTAAACCATTAAATGCAGTTGTAGTTGTTCCCAATGTAGGGCAAAGTCCAAGAAGTAGTACAAATACTGCATTTTCTTTAAAAAAACCTCTTGTGAAAATCTTTAGTTTACTCATCTTTGTATTATCATTTAATAATTGAATTTTTTTGTTTAATTTATAGAAACAAGGTCTTCGACCTATTTAATGTTGCTTATGCGTTTTTAATAACCCTATCCTTTTTTTAAACCTTAGTAGAAAATAAAATTAATTATTTTTATACAACCTTATTTACAAATATTTAAATAAGATAATAAGCTTGTTTTTTTCTGAAAATATTTTTCTACTAAGGTTAAAAATTCCAAAATACTTGTGCTGAACTTGTCGAAATAAGGTTTCTTTTTCTCAAAAAGTGTCAAGTGGCAAATGAAAAATGCCAAAATTTAATCCATATTTTAATCAAGCTTATATACTGAAATCCAGTCAGTTAAACATCGCGAGAAAGCAATATTAAAAAGGTCATTGACCTTTTTTTGCTTTTTCAAATGCTTTGTAAGCTCTTAAAACAGCATCAGTATAGGCTCTTGAACTAATAGTTGCAGCAGTTATTGCATCTATTTCGCCACCGTCTTTACTTACTTTAAGATTATTATTTTTTGGATGTTTTCCATTATACTGTTTGCTCCAATCGGCTTTTTTCTTTTCCATTTTATCACCCAAACCAGGAGTTTCTTTATGCTCTAAAACCGAAATATTATTTATTTTACCATCCATAGTAAAACCTACCATTAACCAGAATTTACCTGTAAAGCCTTTTTTGGTATAACTTTTAATAGCTATTCCAACCATTTTATCTCTGCTTTTTGCAGGATAACATTCAAGAGAATCGCCTTTTTGCATATTCATTTTAAACATATCCTCAATAGGACTATTATCAAACTGTGGCATTACTTTTTTGATTGCCTCAGTTTTCTTTTTAAGTTTAGCAGCAGCAATTGGTGCTTTTGTTAGTTCGTAAACATAAGCAAGCGATGTTGAAGCTACAAGTGATACTAAAAATAAAGCTAACACCATATTAAATAAAGTCGATTTTGTTTTATTTGCCATTTTTAATCACCTCCCCGAAACGTTTTGGTTTAACATACATATTAATTAGTGGTACAAAAGCATTCATTATAAGTATTGCAAATGACACACCTTCAGGATATGCCCCAAATACTCTTATTATTACTGTTAGCATTCCTATACCTACACTATAAATAATCATTCCTTTTACTGTCATAGGTGTTGATACATAGTCGGTAGCCATAAATATAGCACCCAATAACACACCACCTGTTAAAATATGAAATAAGGGATCAGCCATTTGAAATGCAATACGTTGGTCTTCGTCATTAGTATAATGAAGTATTGGTAAATCTAAACCTATGCTTGACATTATAAAATCGTGACCACCTGTACTAAATAGCCATAATATTCCTGCAAATAAACCAATTGTACCAACTGTTACTACAGGTATATGCCATGTAACGATTTTGCGAACAAGCATATATATAAATCCAATAATAATTGCAATACCAGCTGCTTCGCCCAGTGAGCCTCCAATGTCTCCAATAAACATTTGAAAATAGTCGGGTATTGTGTCCATGATTTTCGAGATTGGCTCTCCATTTCTAATACCATCTTTTACAACTCCAAGTGGTGTTGCTCCTGTATTTGCATCAACAACTTCTTTTGGTGCATTTCCAAAAAACCAAAAAATAGAACCAGTTCCGGGTTTTGGCCAACTTGTCATCTGTACTGGAAACGAAATAAGAAGAAAAACACGACCAACAAGAGCTGGATTGAATGGATTGTTTCCTAAACCGCCAAATGACATTTTTCCGACACCAATAGCAACTAATGAACCAATTAAAATTATCCATATCGGCAAGTTACTTGGAACATTAAATGCAAGCAATAGTCCTGTTATTATTGCCGAACCATCGTTTAATGTTGGTTCTTGTTTTAATAAAAATTTTGTAATTATATACTCAAATAACATTGCAGAAGCAACGGCTGTTGCCGTAACTATCAGCGCACCAATTCCAAAAAAGTAAAGCGAAACTGCTAATGTTGGCAATAAAGCTATTATTACTCCATACATCAACGATTTTATTGAGTCTTTACCATACACATGTGGCGAAGGTGATACTTTAAATAAATTACTCATAATGTTTAATAATATACTGATTTATAAAATTTGGGTTCTTAATATTTATTTACACACAAATTTATTTTTTGTAAAATACATAATTAATTAAGTGAAAGTTAAAAGTTTATTTATGGCTTATAAACAGCTTAATATAAAAAAAATAAAAAATATTTTTCTTTATATAGCTATCGGCTACCAGTTTTAAGTTGGACGCTTTTTAACCGCAAAGTTACACAAAGTTTGACGCAAAGTTTCTCTTTAACTTTATGGTTGAAACCATTTGAAAAACAAGAGTGTCCAATCTTATGCGGATAGCCTATTTATCCTGTAATTTATAAGTACTCTGACAAAAGTTTATTAACATTTATATTTTATTAATTTGGGCTACTCACGTAAAGTTGGACAGTGTTGTTTATCAGGTATTTCGTAATAGTATAAAAATCAATCCTGTTAATCCTGTAAATCCTGTCAAAAAATAAAATAATGTCCAATATTAAACGTGTAGCCTTAATTTGCATATTGTCAGAATACGAAAGCAACATTAAATAGGTCGAAGAGCTTAATTAGAATTACGTTCTCTTACAATTCTTCCAACATTTGCTTTACCTAATCTGATATAGTCAAGCAATGGTCTATCCGAAGGACAAACATAGCTACACGAACCACATTCTATACAATCTAATACTCTATCCTTTTCAACTCGTTCGAATATCTTTTTTTGTGTTGCTGTCATCAAAACATATGGTTCAAGTCCCATCGGACATACTGTAATGCATTTTGCACAGCGAATACATGCATGGCTTTTTCGTCGTTTCGATTCAACATCTCTAATTAATAATACTCCTGAAGTTCCCTTTGTTACAGGTATATCTAATGAATTTAGAGCTTTTCCCATCATAGGACCTCCGCTTATTATCTTTCCAGTATCATCTGGGAAACCTCCAGACTTGTCGATTAGTTTTGAAATTGGTGTTCCAATTCGAACAACAAAATTTGCGAAATAATTTACTGATTTACCCGTTATGGTTACAACTCTTTCAAACAAAGGTTTATTCTTTTGAATAGCTTCGTATACTGCAAAAGCGGTTCCTACATTATGTACCACCGCACCTACAGCTATTGGTAAGCCTCCCGAAGGAACCTCACGTCCAGTTATTGCTTTGATTAACTGTTTTTCACCACCTTGTGGATATTTAACTTTTAATGCCTGCACCTCAATACCATCGTATTCTTTTAATAGATGTGTGAAATTATTTATTGCATCTTCTTTGTTATTTTCAATTCCAATAACAGCTTTTTCAACACCTAATGCAGTCATTAACAAACGAGTACCAACTACTATTTCTTCGGCTTTCTCTATCATTAATCTATGGTCGGAGGTAAGGTAGGGTTCACATTCCACACCATTTATAAGTAATATTTCGGCTGTCATATCTTTCGGAACCGATAATTTTACATGTGTAGGAAATGTTGCACCACCAAGACCAACAATACCAGATTCATTTACTTTTTTTACTATTTCATCAGCAGATAGAGCAATTTTTCTATTAATTTCTATACTTCTGTCAATAGTTTCTAACCATTCATCGCCTTCAACTTTAATGAAAACAGCTTGTCGTTTGTAGCCGCTACTATCAACTATCGAATCAATTTTAGTTACTGTGCCAGATACTGATGAATGTATATTTGCCGAAATAAAACCACTACTTTCAGCAATCAATTGACCTACCTTAACTTTTTCTCTTCGTTTTACTATAACTTTTGATGGTTTACCAATATGTTGAGATACAGGTATTGTAACTATATCTGGTATTGATAGATTTTCAATCGGCTTTTCTGCTGATATTTTGTTTTCGGGAGGGTGAATACCTCCTTTTGAAAATGTTTTTAACATAACAATCAATTTTTTTAATTAAGGTCGATGACCTGTTTAATGTCGCTTATGCTTGTTCTATTGTCTATTTTGCCAATTATCAATTCTCGAAATTATTTCTTCACAATATGCTTTTGCTTGATTTTTTTCAAATTCTTTTAAAATATTTTCTTTATTATGAGCTAAGGGATTTCGTATTTTTGCAAGAAAGTCAAATTTAGGTTTCCATTCTTTAAACTCTCTTCCAAATATTTGTTTAAACCAATTCCATTCAACTCGCATAAAATTATCAAAAAGTTCGGCTGGATAAGTAAAATCCAATAAATTTTCGGAATAAGTATCAGGAAAACTTTTTTTCTCTCTCATTTGCATTTCTTCTAACTTAACAATTACCTTTTCTTTGTTTTGTAACTTTCTGAACTTTGTAATCCAATTTTTGCCATACTTTTCCAATAGCCATTTCATAACAATATGTCTTAATTTGGTTTCAGTTTCGCTCCATAAATCCCAAACAGGCATTTCTCTTTTTTTTATTATAAGGAAATTCTCAAAATCATGAGAGAAAGCATCATATCCTTTTGTCTTTTTCCATAAATCTATTGTTTTATTTTTACTTTTTCCAATCAGATTATAACGTTCTAATTTTTCAGCTTCGGTAACAGTAATATTATATACAGGACCAACTATAATTTGTAATAACTTTGTATCTAATTCTTCTTCTTTCAGTAAATCCAAAATAGTTTTGTAATTATTAAAAATAGTTAATTTGATTTTTTTTCTTGTTATATCTATTGTTTGTATTATATTATCTGTTAGATTATTATAAAGATGATAATTGAATAAATCAAGAAAATAGGGATGTTTTCCTGCAAATTCATATATCTTTTGTTTAGCTTCGTTTGTGATTGGAACTCTACTATTAAAAAATTTATCCCAATATTCAGTTAAATCTTCATCTTTATACATACCAAGATATATATCATCGAATGTTTGGAAGAAATTTGAGTTACCACCAATCTTTTCAATCTCTTTTAATGTTCTTCTTGATATTGTAACAATACATATATTTGTTATGGGATTATAAGAAAGTTCTCTTAGAAATTGAAAATCTCTGTATGTAAAGAATTTTTTAACTGCATCAAATTCATCAAAAACATATAAAGCTCTATAGCCTGTGTTTTTTAAAATTTCAAAATATTCTTTTATATATTCTTCTCGCCAAAACCCTTTTTCTGCTTTTTCAAAATTATCAAATATATCAATAAATACTGTTTTTTCAATTTTTGATTCTTTTAATATTTTTTTATGAAGCTCTTTTATTATTTTATAAAAAAAAATATCCGAGCTTGGTATTCTACCAACACCTATTTGTATTGGTATAATTTGTCTGCTTTCAAGTAGTTCTTTGTTATCAAATATAGCTTTTTCGGCAAGACTGGATTTTCCAATACGAGCTAAACCTTGAATTGCAAGATTTCCGTAAGCCTCTCCAAATATTCTGTTTTGAACTGCTTTAATTTCATTCTTTCTTCCAATAAACCTGTTTCCTGAAACTATTTTACCGTAATCTGCAAAAGGATTTTCCATATTTTTTATTTAAGGTTTTTGACCTATTTTAAGTTTGCTCCTGCTTCATTTCTAAATAGGTCGATTTAGACCTGTTTAAAATCTGAATTGTTTAACTTTTTCCCAAAAAAAAATGTTAGAGTTATCTTCATTGGCACACGTATACAAGCTTGTTTAACCCACCATATACCCACTTTTATCTAAATACGAGTATTTATTTCCCAGTATCCGCTTCTTTTTTTTCCTATTCTTTCTACTAAATTCAAGTCTTTTAGTTTTTTCATATTATTTTCAATTGTCGTTCTGCCAAGTGCTGTTTTCTCAGATAGTTCTTTGTAAGTAATGTCTTTTTTTACACTAATTTTGGATTAATCGCTGATATTGTCGTTTCAAGTTTTGAACGTGTTGAATTATCAATATTTAATCCTGTTACAATGTTATTATCATCAACTCCAAGCAAAATAATTTCACCTTGTGAATTGCAAAATAAGTTTTTTAATAGATTTAGGCTGTTGCATTTGCATAAAATGATTAATGGGCTGCTATCACTAACTATTATTTTCATTATTCCACTTTTCAATAGTTATTAAATCATCTTCTAATTCATAATCCAAAACAGGAATATTTAGATTTCCTAAAAAATCTATGGTTTCCATTTTTGTCCGCTTTAATTGTTTTGATAACTGCCCTAAGCTAATATCACCTGATTGATAGGCTTTTATAACCAACCATTTTACTAATCCTGTTTTTAAAATTTCATTAGTTCTACTTTACGAACTTAAAACTATTTGATAATTAAACTATTAAATCATT
>JAOZVK010000340.1 GCA_029938185.1 Bacteroidales bacterium
TCATTTTTTGACACATTTCTTTGATTGCATTGTAGAGAGTTTCGAGAATTATTTTATTTTTTTCATATTTAGAAAGTATAAAATAATTGTCAAAATCAAATGATTTATGTATGTGACAAACAGGTGAAATATTTTCAGGTAAATAAATATCAAATATGTTTAATTTATCAGTAAGTTCAATTCTTATTTTTCTAAAACCTTTTATTTTAAGACTTGAAAATTTATCATACAAATTTGTTAAAAAAAAAGTACTTTGATTGAATTCAAGTCTTTTGTTATTAGGTATGCCAACTTTTTTTTGACATGACATCTCTGTGTAAATATTTGTATTCATTTTATTTTATTTTTAATGAACTTGGAATTGGACGTAATTGCTCAGGAGGCATTTCTTTATGAATAGCATAATATTCATCAACAAGTATTTGTTCCAACATTTTTGCTTTTATTCTACCGTCAATGTTTTTATACCTAATTCTGTATTTAATTTCACATGTTTTGTAAATACGATTCATTTGAAATTTATTTACTTGATGAGCAGGACGAGGATTACCATCTTTAGTAATATAATCACATTGGCTAGTTATACCAAATTTTAGAGTTTCTTCAAATTTATCCAAATCTATAATATAAATTTCATAAACCAAATGCAATTTACAATTTTTATCACTATTTCCATGAGTTGCTTTTGTTTTAGTTTCAGTCTTTTTGTTTTGAGATTCTATACTTTCCGATACAATTTCGGTAGTATGTTTTATGAGTTTTGCAATATCATAAATTTTATGAGCCTCAAAAACTTGTTTTAAAATAAAAGTAATGGTTCAATGATACAATGATACAATGGTTCAATGGTTCAATGATACAATGGTTCAATATTTTGGTTAATAACTTATAATATTTTTATAAAAATCAAATTCTTAAGCTAACAAAAGTTTTTTTCGATATTTACATATTCATAACTTCTTGATTTGATTGTATTTGTACTAATGCGTAAGCAACTATAAATAGGTCGAAGACCTTAACAGATAATCAATAATAGTAAAATTAAGGTCTTCGACCTATTTAATGTGGCTTACGCATCTTAGATGCCAAACTTTTTTTTGTACACATGACAATAAGGTTTTCCTCGTCCGTCATAATAATCTTGGTGATAGTCCTCGCCAATCCAAAATTTAGATGCTTTCGATAATTTTGTAACAACATTATATCCTTTCTTTTTTAGAATATTAATCAAATTTTCAGCTATTTTTTTTTGAGTTTCATTAAAATAAAAAATTTCCGAACGGTATTGTTCACCAATATCGGGACCTTGTCTGTTTAATTGTGTAGGGTCGTGGGTTTCAAAAAAAAGCTTTGCAATTTCTTCATATGAAACAATTTTACTATCAAATATAACTTCAACAGCTTCGGCATGTCCTGTAGTTCCGCTACATACTTCTTTATATGTAGGATTTTGCTTAAAGCCACCAATATAACCTACACTTGTCGAAATAACACCTTTTAGCTTTTTCAAATAGAACTCGGTACCCCAAAAACAACCGGAAGCAAAAACTGCTGTATCAATTTTTTTTTTATCAATTGAAGGTGTAAAATTAATGGAAACAGAATTTACACAATGTCTTAAATTTTTATCAGTATATTCTTCACCCTTAAAAACATGACCTAAATGTCCACTACAGTTTGCACATACAATCTCTGTTCTGCGACCATCTTTATCGGGAACTCTTTTTACTGTACCTTCAATTTCATCATCGAAGCTTGGCCAACCACATTTTGAATTAAACTTGTGTTCGGATTTAAATAGCTTAGTACCACATTGTTTACATGTATAAATTCCTTTTTCTTTATGGTCATTGTATTTTCCTGTAAATGCTTGTTCTGTTCCTTTATTTATTATAACAAACTCTTCAAACTCGGTTAACTTATTATATTCCATTTGTTTTGCTTGACATTGTGTAATAAATATTATCAGATAAATATATAATTTTATGTTCATATAAATTTATTTTTAAGGTCGCCGACCTATTTAATATTTCTTATGTGTTCAATTAATATTCTGTCGATTTTTTTTTTTTAGACTCCTTAGTTTATTTTTCAAAACCAATTAAGTAGTCTTACAAAAGTTTTTTAACATTTATATTTTATTAAATTGCATATTATCTGAGTATTAACATAGTGCGTAAGCAACATCAAATAGGTCGAAGACTTAATTGTTAAAAAAATCGCTTTTGGTTACATCTTTCAAAATATACTTATCAATCAAAACTTCTTCTTTATCGTGTTTTCCAATTTTCAGAAACTTACCAATGCCTCTTCCAACTTTTGCAAATCCTTGACCTACTGTTGATTTTTTCTTAATTTCATAAACTTTTTTCTCTTTTGGCAAAAAACGTATTTCTTCATCAATATCGGCAACACCTTTTTCTTCAAAATTTATTTTTATTGTATAAACATTTGTATCAATATCGCTTAACAAAAACTTCTTTTTTCTTTCTTCAGACTGTATTTTTCCATTAATATATATTTTGAATTTTGCTTCATCTAGTTTGGAAAATATCTCTAATGATCTTTGCGAAAATATGCTAATTGAAAGCATACTAAATATAACTATTAATATTGTTCTCATAATATTTTTTTTTTAATATAATGGTATTTTTTAAAATTCCGATATTTTCACCTTACTTTTGGAATTTCTAAAAATTATTGATTACTCTTGTCTTATTCTTTCGATTCTTCAATAGCAATTAAGGTCTAAGACCTTATAAATCCAAAGTTTGTTGTTTTCCGTCTGGGTAATTAATCTCAAAAACAGGTTCACTTGTTTCATTCTTATTATCATCATTTTGTTGTTTAAATACTTCAAGTTTTTCTTCAGTTATAAGTGGTTCGATAAACTTAATTGATTTAGTGATATAAGTAGTAATACGTTTACCTCTGGCTTTGTAGCTTTTAACACCTATAAAATCTTTAATGTCAATAATCTGACTAGGTCTATCATTGTTTTTACCTCCAAATATTACTTCTATTCTAGGATAGGTATCATAGCTAATTTCTATTAACTTGTCTTTTTTATCTGGATTTATAAAAGGAAGCATTTTTTCGGTTTCTTCAATCATAAAACGTTTCACATAATTAAGTTTTTTTTCACCATCATAAAAAACAGCTGAAAAAACTTTATCGTTAATATATTTTTCTATAATAGCCACATCATCAGGATAATGGTTTGATAGTTCATAAGATGATAATTTAAATAATCCTGATTTTGTTATAACAAGTATTTTTTCATCACTTTTAAACTCCCCTAAAAAAACACCTCTTTGTTCAATATTTAATCTAAAAATAGTTTCATCATACCATATTTTCCTTCCTCCTAGTGTCGATATCCCTTTCTCTTTCATGGTAATTCTGTGTATTCCATTTTTTGTAAGCACATTCCCCATTGAGCTTCGTCCTTTAATTGACAATTGACTCAAATCTTGTTCCCAAATACTTTTTCGTACACGAGCCTTTGGTTTTAATACAATTTTTATAGTTTCGGCTTCACCATTCGGATTTGCAGTAAAGTATAAAATTTTAGAATTTGGATTTCCTTGTGTTAAATTGTATTCTTTGTCTCTGGTAATGCCTTTAACAGCAAAACGCTTCATATAAGAATAAGCTTTTTTTCCATCAAAATATACTACATTATATATTGTTCTTTCATCATTTTTCTTAAAAATGGCAATATGAATTACATTTTGACCAACAAATGTTTTGGCACTAACTTTAGTAATCATATAAGTTCCGTCTTTTCTAAAGAAAATCATATCATCAATATCCGAACAATCAGCAATATATTCATCTTTTTTTAAAGTAGTACCTGCAAAGCCTTCTTTTTTGTTTATATATAATTTTTGATTAGCTATAACAACTTTTGTAGCTACAATTGTCTCAAAACTTCTTATTTCCGTTTTTCGTTCTTTACCTTTACCATATTTTTTAAGTATTGTCTCATAATAATCAATTGTATAATCAACAATATTAGCCAAATTGTAAATTACAACTTTAACTTCTTCTTCAATTGATTTAATGTATTCGTCTGCTTTAAAGGAATTATACTTTGATATTCTTTTTATTTTTATTTCAGTAAGCCTGATAATATCTTCACGGGTAACTTCTCTTTTAAATAAATGTTTAAAATATTCTAAACCAATATCAATTGTTTTTATAATATCTTCCCATGTTTCGCATTTCTCAATATCTAAATATATTCTATTTTCAATAAATATTTTTTCTAAAGATGATAAGTGCCACGAATCCTCAAGCTCCGATTTACGTATTTCAAGCTCTAATTTAAGTAAATCCAAAGTGCTTTCAGCAGATATTTTTAGCATCTCTGTTACACCTAAAAACTTAGGTATATTTTCATCTATTACACACGAATTGGGCGAAATTGATATTTCGCAGTCAGTAAATGCATACAGAGCATCAATCATTTTATCGGGCGAAGAGTTTGATACTAAATGTACTAATATTTCAACATCTGAGGCTGTATTATCATCAATTTTTCTAATTTTAATTTTACCTTTGTCATTAGCCGATAAAATTGAATCAATTAATGATGATGTTGTTTTCCCAAAAGGTATTTCGGTTATTACTAGTGTTTTTTTATTTAATTTTTTAATTCTTGCTCTTACTTTAACCTTTCCTCCACGTAAACCATCATTATACCTTGAGACATCGGCAAGTCCTCCTGTCAAAAAGTCCGGAAAAATTTCAAATTCATCTCCTTTTAGATGCGATATTGAAGCTTCAATTAATTCTATAAAATTATGTGGTAATATTTTTGATGCCAAACCTACAGCAATACCTTCGGCACCTTGTGCCAACAATAATGGAAATTTTACAGGTAGATTTATTGGTTCTTTGTTTCTTCCGTCATACGATGATTTCCACTTGGTTGTTTTAGGATTAAAAACTATATCTAATGAAAATTTTGATAGCCGAGCTTCAATATATCTTGGTGCTGCCGAACTATCTCCTGTATATATATTCCCCCAGTTTCCTTGCGAATCAATTAAAATATCTTTTTGTCCAAGTTGAACTAAAGCATCACCAATTGATGCATCACCATGTGGGTGATACTGCATTGTGTGACCTATAATATTTGCAACTTTATTATAACGTCCATCATCAAGTTTTTTCATAGCATGTAAAATTCTTCGCTGAACAGGTTTTAAACCATCAAAAACATGTGGTACTGCACGTTCGAGAATTACATAAGAGGCATAGTCTAAAAACCATGTTTTATACATGCCATTAATATATTTTACATTGTGAATTTCTTCGTCTTTGTTGATTGGTTGATTAAACTTTTCTTTTATTTCCTCACTCATTTATAGATATTTATTATTATTGCAAACAATTTTAGTAAAGATTACATGACTAGAATATAAAAATATTTGCTACAAAAATATAATAAATGTTGCAATCTTCATTAATAAATTATAAATAATTTATTAATTATTTCTATTATATTTAGAATCACGTTTTTAAAAACATAAATAATATTTCATTTAAGCATTACCTATCAAAGATTTAATATATATAAATTAAATTTAAAATTGTTTTTTTTATTTAATCTAAATAGTATATATTTGCCTTATAATAGTTGGACAAATATAATTTGCTTTAAACACAAAAACAAAAAATTATGATATGCGAAAATATAAAATCAACCGTTAAAAAAATATTTATAGACTACATTGAACAAAATGGATACCGAAAAACTCCAGAACGATTTGCAATTCTTGATGAAATATATTCTCGTGATGGACATTTTGATGTAGAAACTCTATATATTTTTATGAAAAACAAAAACTATAGAGTAAGTAGAGCAACTATATATAATACAGTTGAATTACTTATTGAATGTAATTTAGTAATTAAACATCAATTTGGACGAAATATTGCTCAATACGAAAAAGCATATAAATGTAAACAACACGATCATCTTGTATGTAATAATTGTGGAAAAGTTATAGAATTTTGTGACCCAAGAATTCAAGAAATACAAAATACTGCAGGTGATATGATGAATTTTGATGTAGCATATCATTCATTGTATTTTTATGGAACTTGTTCTGATTGTAGAGTCTAAAAATATGTTTTAAAATGGTACAATTATTCAATGATACAATGGTTCAATGGTACAATGGTTCAATTAATAATTGGCAAGTTTTGTTGTGGTTTGAATGAATTTGCAGTAATAAAAAACATTTTTTATTTCTACTTCATGAACTTAAATGGTGATAAAAATAAGATGTTTAGGAATCGTTAAAAAATAACTTTCCGGTTTGTTTTTTGTAAAATACTTATATTTAGGTGTAAACCAATTCGTAATTTATAAT
>JAOZVK010000341.1 GCA_029938185.1 Bacteroidales bacterium
AATAAAAAAAGAATAAAATTAGAACTAATAATATTGTTGTAATTTATTAATTTTTTAAGCTCAGTTCTGGGGCTACCAATAGGTCCTCGCTTTGTGATTTTATTGACTTTTATGGATGGACACTAATTACCTAAATACAAAAAGTAAAAATATTAAAGTAATAATAAAAAGTTTTTTAATATACTGTATATCTGATAATAGTAACTATTGAGAACTTACGCCGAGGTCTTGATATAATGCAATTTTCTGCAATATATATTTAATCATATTGTTATATTTCTGATATTTAGATGTGAACAGTCTCAAGTGTTTTTTGTCAAATATGAAGAATACCAAATATTATTTATTTTTTTCTGTAACTTTTTATATTACTTATTCGTCTTACATGTAATAGTATGATTTATGAAAATAAAAAATAAGTAGTCTTATAAAAGTTTTTCGGCATTTGTTTTTGTACAATTGGCAACTTTGTAGTAATTTATAAAAATACGGGCTACCCGTCATAAGTTGGACAGTCTTGTTTATCAGGTATTTTGTAACAGGATAAAAATCAATCCTGTTAATCCTGTCAAAAAATAAAATAATGACCAATACTATACGTGTAGCCAAAATACGTAAGCCACATTAAATAGGTCGAAGACCTTAGCTTTGTTTTATAAGGCAAATAAAAATGAATATTATATAAATGACAGTTAAGGAATATAATATATGTGTTAAAGTTTTGTCGGATAATGTTTATAGATATATACTAAAGAACATTGGTAATAGCGATAAAGCAAATGATATAATACAAGATACATTTGAAAAACTATGGATAAATAGAAAAAATGTAAATTATGCAAAAGCTAAATCGTATATTTTTACAACTGCATATCATATTATGATTGATATCATACGAAGAGAAAAAAAACAAACAAGCTTTGATAATATTAACAAAAATTCGCTATCATATGATAAGCAATATAGTGATTTGAAAGAACTATTATCACAGGCTGTTGATAAACTCCCACATAAACAAAAAAGTGTAATCTTACTACGCGATTATGAAGGATATTCATACAAAGAAATAGCTGAAATTACAGATTTAAGCGTATCTCAAGTAAAGGTATATATTTATAGAGCTAGGTTGTTTTTAAAAAAATATATTGGAAGTATTGAAGCTGTAGCATAAGGTTTTATAAATAGTTATAAGACCTTATTAAGTACTGTTACAAAAGTTTTTTCAATATTTACTTATTCATAACTTTTTGATTAAATTGCCTTTGTAACTAATGCGTAAGCAACTATAAATAGGTCGAAGACCTTATAATTAATTGACTGTAATAATTACAAATGATAAAAATAAATAGATATAACTACGAAAGCTATTTTCTTGATTATCTCGAAAATAATTTATCTGCTCAAGAAATTGAGTCTCTAAATCTATTTCTTTCACAAAATCCTGATTTACAAAACGAATTAGATGAGTTTCAATATATTACATTAGAATCAGATAATATTAGCTACGATAATAAATTTTCTCTAAAAAAACCAAAAGATGTCGAATTAAGTGATATTAAATATGATCAATATTTAATGATTTCTAAACTGGAAGGAGATATTAGTAATGAAGAGTCTGATGATTTAAACAATTTGTTAATTAATGATTCAAATAAAATAGATGATTACAGTTTATATCTTAAAACAATATCAACAACCGATAATAATATTAAGTATAAAAATAAATCATTGCTGAAAAGAAAAAGTATTAATATTGTCAATAGCTTTATATATACTATTTCGTCGGCTGCTGCCATAATAATCTTTTTCTTTTTATTAAACATAAATAAACAAAATTATATTGCTAAGTCTGTTGAGTTTAACGAAAATAATAACTACACATATTTTAGAAAAGTAAAATATAAGGAAAAACAAAAAATAAGGAAAATTGATTATTCAAAAAATATAAATTCAGTAAATTTAATTACTGATAATCAAATAGTAGCAAAAAATCAAACAAAAAGAACTAAATATTATAAATTGGAAATTTCTAATTCGAAAAGGCAATTAGCGGAATTATCATTCACAAATACTGAAAAATATTCGGAACAAAACATTAGTAGTATTTTATATAATAATATAAATAAAGAAAAACGATTTAAAATTCATAGCAGGTATATATCTCCTGAGCAACATATTGTAAATAATTTAAAAAAGAAAATTAGAAACAGAAAAATTAGTTTTTATAGTATGTCACGTAGTATTATTAAAAAATTGAATAAACTTACTGGTAGAAAAATGAAACTTACCAAAACAAAACATTCAAATGGCGATGAATATTTAAATTTTTATTCAAAAAATTTCGAGTTTTCAAAAAAAATTCAAAATAATAATTAAGGTCTTCGACCTATTTAATGTGGCTTACGCATTTTTACAAACTACTGTTATATTGTTTATTAAGGTCTTCGACCTATTTAATGTTGCTTACGCATTCTTTTAACACTCTAATAATACGCAATTTAACAAAATGTAAATGTCGAAAAACTTTTGTTATAGTACTTATATGAAGACAAATGCCGAAAAACTTTTGTCTTACTATTTGATAGCTTTTTTTTAGTCTTTTTATTTCAAACGAAAAATGCCATACATAAAGCATGGCATTTAAATTTGTTATTCTTTTTTAATGTCTAAACACTTACTTATTATTCATTTTAAAATTTCTTAGCATAGTTAAAAAACTTGCGGGAGGTCTATATCCTGCTTGTGCACTAATCTTTCCACTTGGACTAATCATAACAATTGTAGGATAACCAGTTACTTTGAAAGTAGATCTTACTAAATTTCGGTTTGTTGTTGTTTTTCCTTTAAATTTTATTTTTGCATAGCTATCTGCATCTAACTTTACTGCATAATAGTTTTTATTTACATAATTAATAACTTCTGCTTGACTAAAAGTCTTCTTATCCATAACTTTACACCAATGGCACCAACTTGTATATGTATCAATAAATATTGGCTTTTTATGCTTTTGGGATAATTGTTCAGCGTCTTCTAAACTAATCCATTTTATTTTGCTTTCAATCTTATATTCATTATTTGAATTATCATTTGATGCTAATAATTCATCACTTTGTGCCATACTTAGGTTAGTATACAACATAAAAGCAAAAAAACTTAATATTAAACTTATTTTTTTCATATTTTTATCTTATTTTAATAGTTATAGTTAAATTATTCAATTATCTAGATATATATAGTAAACACTAATATTAATTTTATATTGTAAATCTTTGTACAAAAGTTTTTACAAGTGTAGTTTAATTTTGTACATTACTGGAAAAAAAACGTAGTGAAACAAGTCATAAGTTTCTTTAGTATTATTTAGACAAGATTTACATGTTTAAAATATCCTGTTAATCCTGTCAAATTATTACATTTGTAAACCTAAGCAATTAATGTTTTAATACACTACTGTATTAAAACATTGATTTCCAAAGTAAAAATACTGGTATTTTTATACATTTATATATAGATGTTTGCCTTTCTGATAATTTAAGCCACAAGAAAAGGTAGAAAAAAGATTATTTTCTACCTTTGTAATATTTTCGAATATTAGTTAAATCCTTTTTTTTCACCTTTCTTCTCTTGAATATACACAGTTACACATCCTTTGTTACGTACTTCAGGTACTTTTAGGTTTGAATTGCTGGATGAGCTTTGCTCAATAGATTCAACTTCTATCACAATTCTTAAAGTAACTGTTGATGAAGGGTAAAAATCAAAATATGGATGAACTATTCTTCCTATATCATCGTCAAAATAGCCTTTTAACACACATTCTCCTTTGCTACTCATCTCTGTTTCTCCAGGTAAATCCATAACTTTCTCACCAGTATTTTTATCAATAATCTTAAATTTTATTTTATTATTGAAAATAGGACTAGCATAAAAAGAAATTCTAAAATCTTTACCTTTAGTTAAAGGTAACATAAACTCATAAGTTTTACCAGTTAAACAAGGAGCACTTTTTGATAAACTACTATATTTATATGGTGCTTTTGGACGCATATATTTCAGTTTACTAGGACAATCCAAAAACTGAGCTTCTGCAGTAAAGACTGAACTAACAAAAAGTGTTAATATTATAATTTTAATTTTTAATGCTTTCATAATCTCTATTTGTATTAAATTATACATTATTGTTTGTAATATAGTTTTGTACCTTATTTATTGCTTGTTTAAGGTTTTTTAATTGTTCTTCTGTTATTCTAATCTTGGTGTTTCCTCCAATAACAATTTTATTATTTACATCTTTACCAGTTTTAACAGTCTCAAGCTTAAAAAAAACATTTTCAATAGGTTTCATTTGCTCAATAGTTGCTTTGATACTTTTAGCTTCTTTGCTTTGGTTAAGTATATTCATTAATTTATGAAATACTACTTTTGATCAGCTATTAACTGAGTTGTTTTATCTTTGTCAGAGTATTCAGTGACAAGTCTTATTGCAATATATAAACTTTCTATCCAAGCACCTGTTACTATTAAGGCTAAACTTTTATTTCGCTTATTCTTTTCAAGATATCTTACAATATAAAAATAAGTACCGCTTGTTGCTTTAATTAATGAATCTTTATTAATTATTATATTTTCAATTCGTTTAATTAAGCTTTTGTCAAAAACGTATGATATTCTAATGTCATTTCTCAAATTTCTGACAGTTCTAAGATACTTAATAGCTTTCTTATATTTATTATATGAAGCAACATATATCAAATCAGCTGATTACACACCAAAGTTTAGTAACTTTAATTTAGTGTTAATATATTTATCAACATTTTTAGTTGAATTAATATATTTTTCAGAAAACTTCGTCTTTCCTCCTTGCGAAAATTCAAAAATTCTTTTTGGATGCAAAGACTTCAGTTTACAAGTACTATCTACAACCTGAGCTTGTGTACTACTAAAGATTGAATTAACAAAAAGTGTTAATATAATATTAACTTTTATTGCTTTCACAATCTTTATTTGTTATTATACATTATTGTTTGTGATAGAATTTCTAACCTTATTTATAGCTTGTTTAAGGCTTTTAAATTGTTCTTCAGAAATTTTAATTTTAGTGTTTCCTCCAACAACAATTTTATCACTAGTATTTTTGACTTTTTCATCTGTTTTAACAGTTTCAAGTTTATCAAAAATATTTTGAATAGGTTTTAGTTGTTCAATAGTTGTTTTAACACTTTCTGCTTCTTTATTTTGGTCAAGAAGTGCCATTAAGTTCTGAAAAACTACTTTTTGATCAGCTATTAATTGAATAGTTTCATCTTTGTCTGAGTATTCTGTAACAAGATTTGTTACAATAAATAAGCTTTCAACCCAACCTCCTGCAACAATTAAGGCTAAACTTTTATTTCTTTCATTTTTTTCAAGATATCTTACAATATCAAAATATGTGTCACTTGTTATTTTAATTAATGAATCTTTATTATTCATAATATTATCAATCCGTTTAATTAAACTTTTATTAAAAACAGATGATATTCCAATTTCATTACTTAAATTTTTAACAGTATTAAGATATTTTATAGATTCCTGATATTTATTGTATGAAGCAACATACGCTAGGTCAGCTGAATATACACCAAAGTTAAGTTCTTTTGATTTAGTGTCAATGTATTTATCAACATTTTCTGTAGAATTAAGAAAACTTCCAGAAAATTTTAGCTTTCCACTTTGTGTAAATGCAAACATGCCTTCGGGTGATGGTACTAAAAAAAATGAGCTGTTTTCATTTTCAGTATTTAAATTTTCTGTTATGGTATCTTCTTTATTATTAGTATTGTTTTCAGTTGTTCCATCTGTACAACTAACAAAAACTACAGAATAGGTAATAATTAAAATAGAAAATAATAATAATTTAATATTCATAATAAATAATATTTTAGGGTTAGCAATATAATAATTATAATGTAAATTTAGATATTTGATTTTTAAAATACAAACATAAAATTATTAAAATTGATTGTTCTAATAAACAAAGAAACTTAAATCACTAAAATTCTTACATATAGCACAAGCGATAAATATTATTCTTTATTGTAAAGAATTTGTTTTTATACAACTTTTTTTAAATTTATAGTATAATATAATCCTATAAATATTAAAAAATTTATATATAGGTAAATTAATCTTAAAAGTTATTAAACCATTTACAATCTTGTTGTGGCTTGAAACATGTCGCAAATAACATGTAACAGACCAGTACAAAATATTATAATAATTTATCTCAATTAATATGAAGTGTCTTCGATATTAGAAGCTGTGCAAATTATATTTTTATTCTCATTAGTTCTACTTTACGAACTTAAAAGATATTGAAAATAAAATGTTTAGCATTCT
>JAOZVK010000342.1 GCA_029938185.1 Bacteroidales bacterium
TGTTTAAAAATTGTTTCAAGTTTTGCATCACTTTTTTTTGGTTTATTCAGTTCTAATAATTGCTCTTGTGTATAGTATTCTTTATATTTATCAATAAAAAATTTAAAGTTAATATCGCAATGTGATTCAAATGAACTTTCAGTATTTTCAATTCTTGAATCAACAATAGCAAAATTAAATGAAAGTATCAAATATTTATTTCTTTCATCTGTCGGATTTTTACCTATATATGTATCCGAAAAAAAGAAATCAAATTTTTCTTTATAAAAAACATCATAATATGCTTTTAAGATATTTAGAAACAATGATTTTCCAAATCTGCGTGGGCGAATAAAAAATAAATATCTTGGTAATTTTTCTATTTTTTCAATATATTTTGTTTTATCAACATAATAATAGTTTTCTGTTTTAAATAATGCATAATCAGTTATTCCGTATGGTATTTTTTTTATTTTATTCATATTTATTACCTTTATGTACTTGTAATAATAGCTAAATTGGATACAAATACGTAAAAATCCTTATGAAATTTACGTAATAATACGGATTGACTTTAGCTAAAATATCAATTAATTTTGTATTGTATTTGAAAATATATATTTTTACTTTTAACTATAAAAAGTTTATAAAGTACAAATATACTTAAAAATTAGAAATTTTGTTTATTAATTAAATTTAAATTATCATGAAAAATATAGTTATGACATTATCAATGATATTAGCATTGATATTTTTAGCACCAGAAAATACTGAAGCGCAACGATGGAAAAAATTGCTTAAAAACAAAACTATCAAAAAAAAGAAAGATAAAGATAAAAAGAAGGAAAAAGACAAAACGAGTGATGTTAAAAAAGATGATAATAAAAACAAAACACAATCAATTAAGACATTAGTTTTTGATCCGCAAAAGCCTATTTTTGTAGAGTATGAAAGTCTTTTTAAAAAAATGAATCTTGATTCTAAAACAGGAAAATTGGAAGTAAAAGAATTAAATTTTAAAAATTTGCCAAGGGCAGAATTTGGTGTACGCGATGATTACCACAAATTAACTGCCATATTAAAATCTGGCAATAAAGTATTGCAAACATATCCATACGGCGGAATCTCCAAAAGTATCATAGGAGTTTGGAAAAAAGCAAGTCTAATAGGCAATATAAGTTATACTTTTACCAGCGGAGGCAAATATTTATTTGAATTTCAAGTTGATGGACAAACAGTTGATAAAGTGAATTTTGATATTATTCAAGTAACTAATAAAAATAATGTAAGTGGTTTCTTTATTAACGACCCTATGGAAAAACTCGGAAAAATAACAGCTCAAAGAATCAGCTACGGGAAACCCGACCCAAACAGTTCGCTCGTTTTTAGATTTTATGAAGCAGTGCTTGACCCTGAAAAGAAATTTGTTGATGCAAGCCCTATAAGCGTAAGACTTATGAAAGTTAATACAGCAGGAAACGATATATATATGGGAGGTTATTTAGAAAAAGAACAAAGACACAACCACAAATGGAAACTTACAGATAATATTTTTTTATCAAAACCCGACAAACGATACGATTATGTAACATATAGCGAAGTACTAAATACAGACGGAAAATACTATATAGACCTTTTTTATGATAAGGATCGCTACAGATATAATTTTGAAGTTAAAAACAAAAAATTCATCTCTTCTTTGAGTGACAAAAGTAAAGACGGTATGTGTTGGATAGAAAGAGAATATCTCGGTTTGGGAAAATATGATGGTTTTAAACCTTCAGGAAAGACAGCAGGTGTAAAAGAAAATATGCGTGTTATGGTAAAAACAGGAAGTACAAGCCGAGGATATTCCGTAGGTAAATCGGTTGTGTTTAGCGATGGACAAAAAATATCTGCATCTATTTCATATAAAGATAATATAAAAAAGAAATACATGTATCGTCTTGTAGAATCTGTTTTATCTCTTAAAAAAGGTGATAAAATTATCGCTCAATCTATAAATCACAATATTTTTAATGGTTACAGCAGGCATACAACTATTGTATGCAATCCGGACAAAATGGTTATGATAGCTACAAGTAATTTTACACATATTTTTATGGACGCATTGTCAAAATTACCTGCCGGAAATCATAAATTAAAATTAGTTTATGAAATTGCTTCCGGTAAAGACAGCGATATCGTTGGACTGAGAAATGTAACATACAAAAGTAAAACAGGAAACCCGATTTTTACTAAATGGGCAAAAGATACAAAAGAGCAATCAGAAATGTCTAATGCAGAGAGAGGTGATTTAAGCTTTTTACGTTCACCAAGTCATGATTGGGTTTTATACAAAAACAATTGCGGCAGAGTAGTTTGGTTACGACAAGATAACTATAAAGAATACTATTTATACTCGGGAGACGAAGGAAGATTTGACCGAGCAAGAGGATATTTAGAACAATGGAATTTCGGAACAAGAAAATGGAAATCAATTGATGATTTTAAAGCATACAAAACAATTTACAAACTTGGACAAAATGAAATTGCAATGCTGCATCATAAACAATTACCAAAAGAAGCAATTGATAAATTAAAAACAATTCAGGACAAAGAATTTACGAGTTTTGATGCGTTCAGAGCTAAAATTAAGGCTCTTGTAGGAGATGAAATATTTGCAACACGTGAACAATTAATTCTTGGAACTGCAAGTATTGACTACGTAAAAATATGTCGATAATTATTAATAATTGAACTTATTTGAATATAATATGAAAAACACATAATATATTTATTGTGTGTTTTTCTTTATATATAACTAAAAATGAGACACAAAATTAAAGGTACTTTAATATTTTTATATTCTTCTATTATTTTTGGAGTAATTGGTACACTTTTCTTAATAAGAGATATTTTGTCGTTTGTTATTGAAGGTTCGCCATCTCCAACCTTAGTTTTTACTGCAGGCTTTCCTGTATTAGCCGTAATTTTATATATGTTTTGGAAAAAAAGCAAAACTATGGAAGCAGACCCTCTAAAGATAAGTCTTCCTGTATGGGTAGGTTTTATATTTACATGGTTAGGGGCAGCATTTACACAGGTAATCATTACTTTAGGACAAAAAAATGAAGATCTTTATCCAATTTTGATAATTAGCATTATATTAATATTTTTGGGAGCTCCATTGTTTATTGTAGGTTTAATTAATACTATTCAGCCGAGCAGAGCAACTGAAAATGCTCTTAAAACAATTATTAAAATTATTACTATAATAGCTGTTATTATTGCACTTTTGCCAGTTGTTGCATTGATTGCTGGTACATTTATGACTGGACAATATATTGTAGGAATTATAATTTCACTTTTCTTAATATTTTTTATTTGGTTATTTCTTTATATATTTAGAAAAAATAAGAAGAATAAACTCAAATAGCTTGAATATTATAAAGTCTTGTAATTTATTAATAATTAGTAAGCATGTAAAATATAGTTAATTGTGTTGTAAAACATGAAAACTATTAAAAAAAATTGTTATGAAATTTTTTAATATAAATTTATAAAAATGAAAAAAATCACAATTTTAGCACTTATTTGTTTTGCAATAATGCAATTAAAAGCACAAGAAATTTCACAAACCGAAAAAAAAGGTTTTGTCATTATTTCAGCAGGTAAAAACTATGATGATATAAAGAAACTTGCAAAAAAAGTAGCTAAAAAGTTGAATTACAAGCTTGATTTAAGAGGACTTGTTCCAAATAAAACAGAAGGCTTAACTCTTACAAAAAAGACTTGCGAAAACGAGGAACTAGAATTTCCATTATATGTTGCCAGAGGAAGATACGATGATGGTAATTATGTATCAATAGAATACACGAATGGATATAATGGATTTACTCCAGATTATTATCTAATTATAGTTTCGAGCCATGTAAAAGGCGAAACTAAATTAAACAAAGCTTTGAAGCATGTAAAAACATATTATAAATCGGCATATATTAAGTATGCAGATGTTTATATGGGGTGCATGCATTAATTAAGGTCTTCGACCTATTTATAGTTGCTTACGCATTAGTATAAAAACAACTTAATCAGAGATTTATGAATAAGTAAATGTTGGAAAACTTTTGTAACAGTACTTAGTTTATTATATATATTAACTAAATTTATTAAATTTATTATCATGAGAAAATTTTTACTTTGGATTATAGCAATAGTTTTAATATTGAGTTCGTGTTCAGGACCTAAAGAAGAAAAACTATTGGATCCACAAATAGATGCAAAAATTGGAGTCGAGCTTGGACATTATTGGAATATGAGTTGTGTAGCTTTTAGTCCCGACGGTAAGTACGTAGCATCATCAGCTCACGACAGAAATATCATAATATGGGATTATAAAACCAAACATCAAATTAAAAACTTTAGATCGAAAACAAAAGAAGAAGGCGAAAAGAATTATAGTTCGATAGCTTATAGTTCCGATGGTAAACAAATTATTGCTGGAGACTGGGGAAGTGTAACAATAGTTGATATTGAGGCTGGTAGCAAAAAAACTTTTAAAGTTAAAGGATATTACGGAAAAATACTTGCAGTGAGTAGCGACAACAAGCTTATTGCTGTTGATGGTAATGATGATGTAATTTTATTGTTAGATTATGCATCTGGCAATGTGTCAAAAACGTTAAAAGGTCATACCAGTGGTCTTAAAGAAGTTATTTTTAGTGCGGATAATAAGATGCTTGCAAGTGCATCATTTGATAGTACTGCAAGAATATGGAATGTAGAAACTGGCGAAATAATCAAAAAAATTGATGCTGGAAATAAGGTTAATTCTGTAGCATTTAACAAAACAGCTGAAATATTGGCAATAAGTATAGACAAAGCTGATGAAATACAACTTTTTGACATTAAAAATGCAAAAGTTACAAACACATTTAAAATAAGTTCAGAACAAATTGCATTCATTGAAGACAAATTATTTGTTAAGCAATATTCTAAAATTAAATTGTTAAACATAGAAACTGGCGAAGAAATTAAGTCAATGAAAAGCTATGGTTATAAAACAGCTTTAAGCAAAGATGGAAAACTTGCTGCCGACCTTAGTGGCAAAGGAATTACTATTGTTGATATTGAGTCGGGTAATGAAATTTCCAATTTTGGAAAAGATACACGTTTTGTTTCTAAAATTCATGTAAGCCCAAGCGGTAGATTTATTGTAACCGAAAATAGTCACAAAAGTGGTTCGGGTGGTCCTGATATTTTATCTTATTCAGTTGATACTGCTTCAAAATTCTCAGCATATGGTACTTCGGGTAGTGGAGCAAATATTATGGATTTCAATGGAACTCAAGATGTTATTTTTACTGAAATATCATATGGAACACAAAATTACTATGATTTGCTTACATCTAATCCTTTATCAAAAATCGAAAAAAAATTAACCGACCCTGTTTGTATTACAAGTGATGGTAGTTTGATGATTGCTAAAGATAAAGAGAAAAAAGACACTTACTCAATATTTGATCCCAAAACTGGTGCAACAATTAAAGAACTTATAAATTCAAGTGCATATCATTATTTTAGTGGAATTACTCCCGATGATAAATATTTTGTAATGCTAACAATGGATTTCTTTAAAGTTTGGGAATTACCATCAGGTAATGAGGTTAAAAGCTATAAACGAGAAGAAATGGATAATGTTAAATTCATTGACAAAACAGCAGATGGAAAATATATTGTTGGCAGAACCAGTACTCGCGAATTTACAATTAGCGATATAATGACTGGCGAAGTACTTTTCCTTGCCAAAGATATAGAACCTAAATATGCTGCACTTAATACAGACAAAAATACTGTAGCTGTTGCATGTGCCGATTGGAGTGTGAAAATTTATGATATTGCTAAAAATGCACAAACCAAAACTCTAAAAGGTCATATGGCACAGGTAGTAAGTGTTTGTTATACTCCCGATGGTAAATATTTGTTGAGTTCGGCTCACGATAATCAAGTAAAAATTTGGGATAATACAACAGGTAAAGAATTGCTTACAATAATTGGACTTGAAAAATTAAGTGATTATAAAGGCGAAACAAAAGATTTTGTAGTATTTGCTCCAAATGGTCGTTATGATGGAACAGAAGCAGGTATTAAACAATTTTTATATATGACAAAAGGAACAGAACGTTTGCCAGTCGATAAATATAAAGATAAATGTTATACTCCTAATTTGTTAGGACGAACATTGGGACAAAATTTTATTAGCTTTGTAAGAGAAAAATAAGGTCTTCAAGCTAATTTAATAACGCCTTTGCTTTATGTTTAATTAACTGAGAATAATAAAATTATTTAGGCGTAAGCTGGGCTTATAAAAATACGAGCAAAAATAGCTTATTTAAGTTTTTTATTAG
>JAOZVK010000343.1 GCA_029938185.1 Bacteroidales bacterium
ACTAAACAAAAGAATGTTTTAGGAACTAATAAAAAACTTAAATAAGCTGCATTTGGTCGTATTTTTATAAGCCCAGTTCTGAGGCTACCCACAAAAAGATGAACACGGCTATTTATCATGAAGTTGTGAATGTCGGGTGTTTTTACTTACAGTAAGAGAACAACAGTGGCAGGTGAAACACATATCGAGCGCTGTAAGCTATCCAACTTTACGTGGATAAGCAGAGTAATAAGTGCAGTAATCTGTCCAACTTTATGGAATTTTGCAGTATTAGTAAATAGGTCTAATATTTAAACTTTCAATCAAATTTATGACAATTTGACAATTTTATGACAAAATATAAACATTTCACAATTTTCATTAACTATCATCATATAAATAGCATATACAATATTGAAATATGTAAGCATGAAAAAATGTCTAAAAAATTTGTAAATATCAGCATTTTCTTAATTGGCATAAATTATGATTAAAAAAAACAAATTCACAATTAATAATTTTAAATTAAAAAAACATATCATGGCAGATATTAGTATTAGACCATTAGGAGCAAGAGTTATAATCGAAGCTCAAGCAGCCGAAACAGAAACTGCAAGTGGTATCATTATTCCCGATTCAGCTAAAGAGAAACCACAACAAGGAACTGTAGTTGCAACTGGAAGCGGTACAAAAGATGAAAAAATGGAGTTACAAGTAGGTGATTTGGTATTATACGGAAAATATATTGGCACCGAAATTAGTCACAATGGTAGTGACTATTTAATAATAAATCAAAACGAAGTTTTGGCAATTTTATAAGTAGTCCTATAAAAGTTTTTCGATATTTGTTTTTTGTTAAATTACATATTAGTAGAATGTGTATGCAGCATTAAATAGGTCGAAGGCCTTAATTCAACAATAAGTACCCTAACAAAAGTTTTTCGGCATTTATTTTTGTACAATTGGCTACATAATAGCAATTTATAAAAATGCGTAAGCCACATTAAATTAGGTCGAAGACCTTACAATTTATTTTTAACAAGAAATATATTATTATAAAATGGCAAAAGAAATAAAATTTGATATAGAGGCAAGAGATCTACTAAAAAAAGGTGTAGATGAGTTAGCTGATGCAGTAAAAGTAACATTAGGACCAAAAGGAAGAAATGTTGTAATAGATAAAAAATTTGGAGTACCACAAATAACAAAAGATGGTGTAACAGTAGCTAAAGAAATAGAACTATCCGATCCGTTTAAAAACATGGGTGCACAAATGGTAAAAGAAGTTGCTTCAAAAACTGCAGATGATGCAGGTGACGGAACAACAACAGCAACTGTTTTGGCTCAATCAATTATAAATGTTGGATTAAAAAATGTAACAGCTGGAGCAAATCCAATGGATTTAAAAAGAGGTATTGACAAAGCTGTAAGTTTGGTTATTAAAAACCTAAAAACACAATCGAAAGCCATTGGCGAAGAAAATAAACAAATAGAACAAGTTGCTTCTATTTCGGCAAACAACGATTTAGCAATTGGTAAACTAATTGCCGAAGCAATGGAAAAAGTACAAAAAGAAGGTGTTATTACAGTTGAAGAAGCCAAAGGTACTGAAACAAGTGTTGAAGTAGTAGAAGGTATGCAATTTGATAGAGGATATATTTCTCCCTATTTTGTAACTGATGCAGAAAAAATGGAATCTGTATTGGAGGAACCGTTAATTTTGTTGCATGACAAAAAAGTTTCGACAATGAAAGACTTAATGCCAATACTTGAACCAGTAGCTCAATCGGGCAAACCATTGATGATAATTGCTGAGGATATTGATGGAGAAGCTCTTGCAACATTGGTTGTAAATAAACTAAGAGGTTCTTTAAGAATTGCAGCAGTAAAAGCTCCAGGATTTGGAGACCGTAGAAAAGAAATGCTTGAAGATATAGCTATTTTGACAGGTGGTACAGTTATCACTGAAGAAAAAGGATTAAAATTGGAAGGTGCAACACTTGATATGCTTGGAAAAGCTGAGAAAATAGTTATGGATAAAGATAACACGACTATTGTAAACGGAGTTGGACAAAAAGAAAATATTGAAGCAAGAGTAAATCAAATTAAAGCTCAAATAGCAAACACAACTTCTGATTATGATAAAGAAAAACTTCAGGAGCGATTGGCAAAACTTGCAGGTGGAGTTGCTGTATTATATGTTGGAGCGGCTTCGGAAATGGAAATGAAAGAGAAAAAAGACCGTGTTGATGATGCATTAAGTGCAACAAGAGCTGCTGTTGAAGAAGGAATTGTTCCTGGTGGTGGAGTATCATATATCAGAGCAATTGATTCTTTAGATGGTATCGAAGGTGAAAACGAAGATGAAACAACTGGAATGTCAATAGTAAAAAGAGCACTTGAAGAGCCATTACGCCAAATAGTTGCAAATGCTGGTGGCGAAGGTTCGGTAGTAGTTCAAAAAATAAAAGAAAGTACTGATGATTATGGATATAATGCAAGAACTGATAAATTTGAGAATTTATTATTGGCTGGTGTTATTGATCCAACAAAAGTTACACGAATTGCGTTAGAGAATGCTGCTTCAATAGCTGGTATGTTCTTAACAACTGAGTGTGTTATAGTTGATGAAAAAGAAGATAATCCGCCAGCTATGCCTCCAATGGGCGGTGCTCCTGGTATGGGCGGTATGGGCGGAATGATGTAATTTTCACTCCCAACAAATATATAAAAAAAACCTCTGATTAATCAGAGGTTTTTTAGGTCTTCGACCTATTTAATGTGGCTTATGCATTTATGTAAATCATTGTGATATTATTATTTACATAAAAACAAATGCCGAAAAACTTTTGTAAGACTACATATATAGTTACTATTGAAACAAGTCATAAGTTTCTTTAGTATTATTTAGACAGGATTAACAGGATTAACAGGATTAACAGGATTAACAAGATTTACATGTTTAAAATCCTGTTAATCATGTAAATCCTGTCAAATTATTACATTTATAAACTTAATTAATTTATGTCTTAATACACTAGTAGGCTTTTATACAAAATAGGTAAAAATTAAATAGATAGAAAATATTTTATTTTCCATTATATCTAAATGTTAGAATAGTAATATCATCTGATTGTTCAGCATCACCAGCATATTGTTTAACATCAGTAACTACTTTGTTGCTAATCTCACTAATTTCTATACCATGTACAGTTGATAATACTTTCTCTAAACGAGCTTCTGAATATAATTCGTTTTTCATATTCATAGCTTCGGGTACACCATCAGAAAAAATAAATACCTCATCGCCTGGATCTAATTGTACTTTTTTAATATGGTATGGCATTCCGTCCATTATACCAAGTACCATATTACCTGTTTTTTTGAGTAATATAACTTCTCCACCTTCTGTTACTTTATATGGTGGACAATGTCCTCCATTTGAATATTCAAATTCGCCTGTTTTTACATTAAGAATTCCATAGAAAACGGTAACAAACATTTGATTTAAACTTTCTTGACAAATCAAATCATTGGATTCTTCCATAACTTTGTTTGCGGGAAGTTTTTTTAGTGCTGTTGTTCTAATAATTGTTCTACTTACTGCCATAAAAATAGCAGCTGGCACACCTTTTCCTGAAACATCACCTAAAACAAATCCGAGTCTGTCATCGTCAATAAAGAAAAAGTCATACAAATCGCCACCTACATATTTTGCTGCATCCATAGATGCAAATATATCAACCTCTTTTCTATCAGGAAATGGAGGAAATACCTGAGGTATAAGCGACATTTGAATTTCTTTTGCAATATCTAAATCTTTCTGAATAGAAATAAGTTTGTTTTTTTCTGCTAATGAATCTTTAATTTGACGTACCTGTTCAATTGTTTTATTCATTGTGATTTCTAGGTCATCAAAATTTATTGGTTTATTTACAAAATCGAATGCTCCATTGTTCATAGCAGTCCTTAGGTTGTCCATATCGCCATATGCTGTAACCATAACGACTTTTAAGGCTGGTCTATTTAATTCTTTTACTTTACCTAAAAATGTTAAACCGTCCATTCCTGGCATGTTTATATCAGATAAAACAAAGTCTATGTCATTGTGTTCTTTAAGTACTTCTAGTGCTTCACCTCCATCGTTTGCAAAATAGAAGCTATATAATTTTTTTCTTATTTTTCTTCTAAATTTTTGACGAATCAAATCCTCCATGTCTTTTTCGTCATCAACACTTAGTATAGTAATTGGTTTATTATTTGCACTCATAATTTATATAATTAAAATTTACACTAAATTATAAAATATTTTTTTAATCTTCTATTTTTTAATATCTAATTATTTTTTTTACATACTTTGAATCCATCAGCATAGCAATAGCTAAGTATATATATCTAAATTCAACAAGTTTACCAACTTGATATTCTGAATTGTTATTGTTTCCTGCACTATACTATCATATCAGAGGTTGCTCCTGGGCTTATAAAAATTAATAAATTACAACAATATTATTAGTTCTAATTTTATTCTTTTTTTTATTGTGTTGCTTTTGCCCTTCAGAGTGTTTTTACTTACGAATACATTTATACATAGAGCGTTGCCCCATGTTAATGCTTATACCATTTAAAGACAAAAAAACTTACTAACTAAATAAAAAAAACATTTTGGGAACTAATAAAAAACTTAAATAAGATATTTTTACTCATATTTTTATAAGACCACTATAAAGGTATGGTAAGTACGAACTCTGTGTATTCGTTTTCTATAGAATTTACATCAATAGAACCTTTATGCATATTTGTTATAATATCATAACTCATTGATAATCCTAAACCTGTACCATGTTTTGCAGACTTAGTTGTAAAGAATGCCTTAAATATCTTTTCTCTAATTTTTTTTGACATACCTATGCCATTATCTTTAATTTTTACAACTACCATCTCATTAACTACACTTGACGAGATGGTTATTTGTGGTTTGTAAGTATAATCATATTTTAATATTTTTTGATTTACAGCAAAGCAAGCATTATTAACTATATTTAGTATTACTCTACTAAAATCAAACGGAGAGATATTTACTTTTTTTAAAGATTCATCAAGATTAAAAATAAACTCTAAATTAAAATCACTATTTTCGCCCCTAACTCCATGATATGCTAACTTTGCAAAATCCGCAATAATAGGGTTGATTTCTGTCATTTCCAGTTCGTGCGATGCTCCTCTAGTTTGAGCTAGCATTCCTTTTACAATTCTATCAGCTCTAGCTCCATGTTCATGTATTTTATTAACATTACTATAAAGCATTTCAAGTAGTTCGTTAAATTCTTCGAGGGTCTCATTATTAATACCAGCACCTTCATCTTCCAAAATTTCTTTAAATTCATCAACTAGTTCAACAGAAAGTTTTGCAAAATTATTTATGAAATTCAACGGATTTTTTATTTCGTGCAGAATCCCAGCTGTAATTTGACCTATTGAGGACAGTCTCTCAAGTCTAACTACCTCCTCTTGAAGTTTCTTTATTTGATCTTCAGTATTCATTTTATAATTTTTAAGGTCTTCGACCTATTTAATGTGGTTGCGTATTTTTGTAAGTCATTATTACACGATTGATTACACAAAAACAGATGTCAAAAAACTTTTGTAAGATTACATATTTATAATTTTAGGTATCTTAATTATAAATTCTGTAAATTTATTTATTTCTGAATTAACTGTTATATTACCTTTGTGAAGCTTGATTATGTCCTTGCTTAAATATAAGCCTAAACTAGAACATTCCGATGTTGGTTTTGTTATATAAAAAGGGTCAAAAACTTGTTCAACTTCAATTTCTGGCATTTCTGTTCCATTAACAGTAATTAAAATCTCAATATAATCATTATTTATCTATTGTACTAATATTAATTTCAGGCTTATAGCTGCTATCTAAATTTTAAAATTTTTCTTTTGTTGCATAACATGCATTTGAGAAAATATCAGTAAAAACAGAAGCTAATTCTTCGGGTAAAATATTAACTCTGTCTAATGATTGTTCAAAGTTAAAATTTATATTTATATTTTCACTATTATATTTTGATTTTATTTTGGTGTAATGTATATTAATTTTATTCTTAATAAGTTTATTAATATTAGTTGAAATGTGCTTATCAATTATTCTACGTTTTGTTTTGTTACATAAGCTTCTTTTCCTGCAAACACAATTGCGAGTTTAATAATATTTTCTGGTTTTATTTTATTAATTAGCAATTCTTTATAATATATTATTTTTTCTATTTGATTCAGGGCTTTTCCTCTTACAGTATTTATTCGTTTATAAAATTTGACATTTTTCATAAATGTCAAAAAGTAGTTGACACTTTTTTTATTCTTAAAA
>JAOZVK010000034.1 GCA_029938185.1 Bacteroidales bacterium
CTTTAATTCTATGATTAAAACTACTTGAAAAACAAGACTGTCCAACTTCTGACGGATAGCCTAAAAATGTTATAAGTTATTAATCAAATTATTGAACCATTGAACCATTGTACCATTGAACCATTGTACCATTGAACCATTGAACCATTGTACCATTGAACCATTGAACCATTGAACCATTGAAAGTATAGTCGAGTAATAAAAACATAACTAATGAATTTTAAAGAATTTTTAAAAACGTTTCCATATACTATTGTTAAAAGTTATTCTCAAATATTTTTTTCAGATAGTAAACTTTTAGGCTTATTATTATTGATTGTAAGTTTTTTTGATATATGGGCAGGTACAGCAGGTGTTCTTGCGGTAATAATTACTAACCTTGTTGCTTATCTTTTGGGTTTTAATATATCAACAATAAAAAGTGGTACATATGCATTTAACAGTCTTATGGTGGGGCTGGGGATAGGTTTGTATTATAAGCCTGGATACGAACTTTTAGTCATAATTTTGGCTGCTGCTATATTAACCCTCTTTGTATGCATTTTACTGGAAGGAGTAATTGGAAAATACAGCTTACCTTTTTTGAGTATTCCCTTTATATTGGTTATGTGGGTAGTTACTTTGTCTGGTAGAGAATTTAGTTCAATCGAGGTGAGTGAGAGAGGAATATATACTGCAAATGAAATGCTTAAATATGGAGGGTATAATATTGTTTGGCTTTATAAATGGTGGAATGATTTGTACATGGTATTTTCATTGAAAACATATTTTTTGTCACTTGGAGCAATTTTTTTTCAATACAATGTTTTGGCAGGTATATTAATATCAATTGGTTTATTGTTACAGTCACGAATTTCTTTTACATTATCATTATTAGGTTTTTATACGGCAATATTATTTTATGAATTAATAGGTGCCGATATTTCAGTATTAAGCTATAATTATATTGGATTTAATTTTATACTAACATCAATAGCAATTGGAGGTTTTTTTGTAATACCTACAAGAACATCATATCTTTGGGTTGTTATTTTGTTGCCTATTGTAGTTCTTCTAACACTGAGTCTTAATAAGATATTCTCTGTTTTTCAGTTATCAATTTATTCATTACCATTTAATATAATTGTTATAATGTTTGTTTATGTATTAAAGCTGAGAATTAATAAAGTAGGTAAACTAACCGAAGTTATTTTACAGCACAATTCTCCTGAAAAAAATATATATTCATACAAAAATAATTCAGAAAGATTTAAAGGCTTGATTTACTTTCCAGTATCTCTACCATTTTGGGGCGAATGGACGGTATCGCAAGCACACAATGGCGAATATACGCATAAAGAAGATTGGAAACATGCATGGGATTTTGTAATAACTGATTATAATAAAAAACAATTTGAAAATGAAGGTAATAGCGTAGATGATTATTATTGCTATAATAAAGCCATATTAGCTCCGGCAGCTGGATATATTTTTGATATTGTTGATGGTATAAAAGACAACACAGTAGGAGATATTAATACAAATCAAAACTGGGGAAATAGTATAGTAATAAAACATGCTGAATCGTTGTATTCACAACTTAGTCATTTGAAACCAGGAAGTTTTAAGGTTAAGATTGGAGATTATGTAAAAAAGGCTCAAGTTATTGCATTATGTGGTAATTCTGGACATTCTCCTTATCCTCATTTACATTATCAGTTGCAAATAACACCATTTATTGGTTCAAAAACATTAGATTATCCATTGAATTACTATATTTCGAAGTCAAAAAGTAAGTTTGTTTTAAATTCATATAATAAACCTAAAGAAAATGAAATTGTTTCAAATATTGATATTAACACTTTAATTAGTAAAAGTTTATATTTTATTCCCGGACAAAAGCTTAAATATATACTACAAACTAAAGATATGCTTGGCAAAATAGTTACTGAAAAAAATATTGAATGGGAGGTTAAAAAAAATATATATAACAGCACATATATTTATTGTTCCGAAACAAAATCGTATGCATATTTTTATAATGATGGTAATGTTCATTATTTCAAAGAATTTATTGGAAATAAAAAATCACCACTATATTATTTTTATTTATCATTATATAAAGTGCAATTGGGCTATTATAAAAATTTAATAATAACAGATTATTTTCCATTAAACAAATCATTTGGCTATATTCAATTATTTGTTCATGATTTTTTTGCTCCGTTTTTTCAATTTCTGAAATCAAAATACGAACTTCATTATACCGATATTGACAATGATTTGGCTCCAAGTAAGCTTATGTTTCAAGCTGAAACTGCTAATTATTTTTTTAATAAAAAAACAAAATCAATTAAGTTTAATATAGAAATGACAAGAAAGGGTATTAGTAAAATTCAAATTAATAGAAAGTCACTTAAACAAGATTTATTATGCGTAAACAATTAATAACTACTATTTTTATTATTTTATTTATAGGTAAAACATTTTCGCAGGAGAATATAAACTATGTTACTATCAATCAATTAACATATTCACAGTTTATTAATGGAAAATGGAAAGAGCTTATAGAAACTGGCAAAAAATCACTTAAAAATGGACTTGATTTTCATTATCTGCAAACAAGAATGGGTATTTCATATTATAATTTAAAGAAATACAGAAAATCTGTAAAGTATTTTGAAAAAGCCTATAAATCTACAAGTTCAGATGTAATTATAAACGAATATTTATACTATGCTTATCTTTTTTCGGGACGGACAAATGATGCGAAAGCTTTATCGAATAGTTTTTCCGAAGATCTGAAAAGGAGGCTTAATATAAAAGAAGTTCCAATAATCGAAAGTGTAATTGGGTATGTTAAAATTGATAATTATGATAATTATAGAATAAATAAAAAATTTAATGAAGTTTTGGAACAAAAAATAGCTCAAGAGCTTTCGTACTATAGTATTAATTTAAGTCATAATATTAAAAATAAAATATCAATATTACATGGATTTAGTAAGATTGATTTTACAAATTTAGCTATATTACAGGGACCACCTAATAACCAACCCGAACGAACAGAAACAATTAGCCAAAAACAATATTATATACATGTAAATTACCATTTTGGTAGAGGCAATGATATTTCTTTTGCAAGTCATCTTGTTTTTACAAAAACAACAGCTAATTCTCCACTTAATATACCAGCAAATCAAGATTTATCAGTAAATACAAGTGATTTTGGAAGTGTTTTTTTTGCTAATTATTCTAAAGATATAACAAATTTTAAATTTAGACTTTCTACGAGTGTATCAAATCTAAATTCACAATTAAAAATGCAACCAACAATTTCATTAATAACATATCCTTTATCAAATACTAAATTGTATTTAGTATCGGAGGTTTCGCTTGGAATAGGACGAGGTTTTCCAATATCCAATAATAAAATTTTTACTCAAAAAATTGGATTTAATATTTATAAAAATTTTTGGCTTGAATCTGAATATAATTTTGGCGAAATTTCACATTATATCGAAAATGATGCTTTTACCGTAAACAATGGAGTAAATCCCTTATTGAGTAGATATGCAATAACACTTAATTCTTATTTTGCTAAAGGTCGTTTAAATATTTTGTTAAAATATCAAGTAGACAAATTACAAAATACATATACTATAAATTTTAAAAAACACACAGTTAATTTTAATAACAAATCAATAATAGGAGGTATAAAATGGAATTTTTAAAAAAGGGAAACATTGTAATAATATTCTTTTTAGTAATAAGTATTAATCTGCAAGCACAGGCTGATAAAATCGCTGCTTTTAAAAGTAGTTATGTTTTAGAAAGCAAAGGGCAATATAAAAAAGCAGTTGATGTTGTAAAAGGAGTATATTCAGAAAATTCGTATGAAATAAATATGCGTTTGGCTTGGTTAAGCTACCAATCGGGACTTTTTACTCAGTCAGCAGCTTACTATCAGAAAGCTATTAAGCTTATGCCTTATTCGGAGGAAGCAAAATTTGGTTTAATTTATCCAAAAGCAGCACTTGCAAAATGGAAAGAAATAGAAACAATTTATCTTTCAATTCTAAAAATTTCGCCAAATAATACTATTGCTAACTATCGACTTGGACTAATTTATTATGGACGAAAAAATTATGTAGCAGCTTATAAATTATTCAAAAAAGTGGTAGATTTATATCCATTCAAATATGATGCATTATTAATGTATGCGTGGACAAATTTACAATTAGGCAAAAGTAGTGCAGCAAAAATATTATTCAACAAAGTACTTTTGCTATCACCATCTGATAAATCGGCAAACGAAGGTTTGAAACTTATAAAATAAATGGCTCTTTGAGCCTTTTTACATTGTTTGCATCTATAAGTAATTAACAATGAACAATGGATAATTAACAATTTTGCTTACGCTTGATAAACAGTATAATAAAAAAAACAAAAGTGTTGTTTTTATATATCGACCTACTTATAAGTGGTCTTACAAAAGTTTTTCGGCATTGTTTTTTGTATAATTAACTATATGATAGCGACTTACAAAATGCGTAAGCCACATTAAATAGGTCGAAGACCTTACTACTGTATTAAGACATAAATTGATTAAGTTTATAAATGTAATAATTTGACAGGATTTACATGATTAACAGGATATTTTAAACATGTAAATCTTGTCAAAATAATACTAAACAAACTTATGACTTGTTTCACTAGCTACGTAAGGTTGAAAAGTCTTGTTTTTCAAACGGTTTTAATCATAAAGCTAAAGTGAACCTTTGCAGAGTTTTGTTTTAAACTTTGCGGTTAAAAAACATCTAAGTATATTACCAAAAGTTTTTCAACATAAAACTGGTAACACAAAAATCCTTTAGGTAGGTCGATATAAAAAAATGACACATTTGTTTATTATATTATGCTGTTTATCAGGCGTAAATATAATTATTAATTACTCATTGTTAATTATTTACTTGTTAAATTATAGTCAAAAAATATATATAATGTCAAAAGCCAAAACAGTTTATATTTGTCAATCTTGTGGAATGCAATCGCCCAAATGGTTGGGAAAATGCAATCAATGTGGCAAATGGAATACTTATATTGAAGAAATAATTAGTGTATCGAAAAAAAGTAAAATTACAAGTTTTGTAAACAAAGAAACATCAAAACCAGAGTTAATATCGAATATTAGTATTTCGGAAGAAAAAAGAATTGATACAAAAAACACAGAATTTAATAGAGTACTTGGGGGCGGATTGGTTCCGGGTTCTATAGTTTTGATTGGTGGTGAACCAGGAATTGGTAAATCGACTTTAGTTCTACAAATAGCACTTAATATTGCTAAAAAAAATATTTTATACATATCGGGAGAAGAAAGTTTAAGACAAATCAAACTTAGAGCCGAACGAATTTCAAATACTACTAACGATTGCTATATTTTAAGCGAAACATCTTTAGAAAATATTTTATTAAATATTGAAAAAATAGAACCCGACATAATTGTAATAGACTCAATACAAACTCTTAATACTGACAAGTTAGAATCATCGCCTGGAAGTGTTTCTCAAATACGCGAATGTACAAACGTTCTTTTAAAATTTGCCAAAACAAGTGCAGTTCCTATTATTCTTATTGGACACATAAATAAAGAGGGCAACATAGCAGGTCCTAAAGTTTTGGAACATATTGTTGATACTGTTTTACAGTTTGAAGGTGATAGAAACCATATGTACAGGATTTTGCGTTCAAATAAAAACAGATTTGGTTCAACATCGGAATTGGGTATTTTTGAAATGCGAAATAATGGATTATGCGAAGTAAGCAATCCATCGGAGCTTTTAATGTCTCAAAATAATGAGCAACTTAGTGGTGTTTCAATATCGGCAAGTATCGAAGGGGTTAGACCTTTTTTGATTGAAGTACAGGCATTAGTAAGCAGTGCTGCATATGGTACACCACAACGCTCGTCTACAGGTTTTGATTTGCGTCGTTTGGGAATGCTATTAGCTGTACTCGAAAAAAAAGTTGGTTTTAAGTTGAGTACAAAAGATGTTTTTTTGAACATCGCCGGAGGGATTAAAGTTGATGATACAGCAATTGACCTTGCTGTGATATGTTCAATATTATCATCGGATTTAGATGTAAGCATTAAAAAAAATATTTGCTTTGCAGGAGAAATAGGTCTATCAGGAGAAATTAGGGCTGTTAATCGTATTGAACAAAGAATTGCAGAAGCTCAAAAACTTGGTTTTAGCAAAATTTATATTTCAAAATATAACAAAAAATCAATTGAATTTTCTAAATATAATATAAACATAGTATTTGTTGGAAAAGTTGAAGAGGTTTTTAGAGAAATATTTAAAGAATAAAAAAGTTAAAAGTTTGTTTTTGTTTTTTATTTGTAATATAGTTATAAAGATCTTCGACCTATTTATAGTTGCTTACGCATTAATACAAAAACAATCTAATTAAGGAGTTGTGAGTAAAAAAATGTCGAAAAACTTTTTTAACAGTACTTAAGTAGATAGCTATATAAGTAGGTCGATATATAAAAACAACACTTTTGTTTTTTTTATTATGCTGTTTATCAAGCGTAAGCAAAATTGTTAATTATCCATTGTTCATTGTTAATTACTTAAAAAAAGATACTTTTGTTTTTTTTATATCACACTGTATATCTGGCGCAAACAAACTTTTAGCTATTCACTTTTCACTTACTTAAAGGTTTTAAAAGCTCAAAATATTTAATAAAAATTTTTGCAATATTTTTTGCATCATCAATACCTCTGTGATGAAATCCTTCTAATTTAATTTTTTCTTTTTTTAAAGCTGTTTTCATTCCGATGGCACGTTTCAAATTTTTTATTTCGGCATATTTATGTTTTATACTCATGTGATTTTCAAGCCACGCTGTATCTTGTTTATGTAATTGACAATCTTTTATGAATTGTGATTTATCATAGTATCCCCATGAACACAAATAATAATTATTGCCATTTTGATTAATCCATTTCTGAAATGTATTTAAAGCTTCAACAAAGTTTGGTGCATCATCAACTTGTTTTTGTGTTATTGAAGTTAGATTTGTGCAAAAATCACTCAGTGTAGGATTTATAATTGGTTTTATAAATTGTTCAAATACTGAAATTTCATTAGCATTATTATCAATCATAACTGCCCCAATTTCAATTATTTCATTATCTTTTTTTTGACGATTATTCCAACAAGTCGATTCTAAGTCTACGATTATATAATTCATAATATTTTTTATATCAAAATTTTTTGTCAAACAATAGGAATGTTATTCATTGTTAATTACTTAGCAATGTTAATTGCTGTTCTGAATATTTTTTTTGCATGTTCGGGTTCTATTTTTCTCCATTCTTTGAGAAGCCTATATGCAGGTTTTTGATTTATTATAATATACTCATTATCTGGCTTATGTATTATACTAAATGAAGAATTACATACACTAATGCAAAGTCTTGCAGGAATAAGATAATATAAAATATCTACTTCTTCGGTTTTCAAAGCAAATATTTTGTGATAAGCACTTAAAAAAATAGAAGTCCAATGCAATAGATTGTCTCTAAACTCTAAACCATAGGCTAAGCAAATTGCAATTTCATTTATTAAAGCAGAGTAAACAAGGTCACCAAAATCAAAAATTCCAGAAACTTTTCCTTTTTGTACCAAAACATTTCTGTCATTTGCATCATTATGTATGATACTTTTTCTTAGCGATGGTAATATATGCAAGGCTTGTTTTTCAAATAAATTCATAAAATATTCAGTAATCTCTCTATTTTCAGTATCTTTTATATGCTTTAAATATTTTTTTGACATTAATGTATTGCTAACATCCCAAACAGTGCTATGTGCCTCGTAAATAGCGTTTTTATAAGACATTAGATGCTTATTCATTGTTGCTACTTTAGTACCAAATGATTCGAAAAGTAATTTGCTTGACTCAATATCAACAAGCATATCACCCTCAAGATAACTTATTAGTCTGAAAATAGTTTTCTTATTATTAAATTCAAACTCATCAATATATTTACCAAATTTGCTTTTTATTGGATATGGAAATAAATCTTTTTCTTTGTTAGATAAAAATATTAATATATCATTTTCGGCAAATAGCAAATCCTTTGAAACACTATTTGAATCATATAATTTTAGCACATATTTTTTATTTTTAGTTTCAACAAAAAAATTAAGATTATCATAACCATAAAGCTTTTTTATGGTTAAATCGTCTAAATTATAATCTTTTTTTAAAAGTATTTTTATTTCATTCATTATCAGTATTTTATGGCTACCAGTTTTAAGTTAGACGCTTTTTAATCGCAAAGTTGCACTTTGACTTTATGGTTAAAACTACCTGAAAAACAAGACAATCCAAGCTTACGTGAGAAGCCTATTTTGTTGAGCTGTAAAATAATATTTTATTTAATAGCTATATACAATATTTCTCTTTTGTCAAGTCTATATCTATTTAGTTCATAATCTGTAAATTTATCTATCAATTTATTTTCAATAACTTTAAAACCAGCATTTGTTAATCTTTTGGGATAATCTTTTCCATACAATCTCAAATGGTCGTATTGACCAAATAGTTTTTCTCTTTCTTTTGGGTTTGTAATTGATAAATCTTCAAATGTTTTCTCAAGATTATAATCAAGCGGAACTTGTAGAATTGCAAAACCTCCTTTTTTCATTACTCGTAAAACTTCTGATAAAGCTTTTTTTTCATCATCAATATGTTCCATCACATGATTACAAAAAACTATATCAAACTCATTGTTCTTAAAAGGCATTTTTTTAATATCTAATTTAATATCAGCAAGTGGCGACTCTAAATCGGCTGTTATATAATCAATATTAGACATTTTTTTGAATCTTTTATAAAATGCTTGTTCGGGTGCTAAGTGTAACATTTTATATTTTTTTGAAAAAAAATCTGTCTCTTGTTTCAGATACAGCCATAGTAATCTATGTCGTTCTAAGGATAAACACTTTGGACACAATCTATTGTCATTTCCTTTATTGCCATAGGGTAAAAATTTTCTGAATTTGTTTTCACAAATAGGACATTCAACCGTATTCCCTTTGTAAAATACGGATACTAAAGCACTAAACAAAAAACTAAACTTTATTAAATATTTTCGTGGTATTTTTTTTACTATAAATTTTATTATTCTGCGCATTATACTATCATGTTATGAAACTTTGTTTTTAAGCAAATTTTTTGTAATTTAAAACTTAAACATCTTATTTTAAGTCTGCAGTCAGTTGCAAACTGAAGACTACTGGTATTCAAATTTACCAAATTCACTTTCGATTGTCAATTTTTTGTTTTCCGATTCAACACATCTTCCAATAATTTGAGCATCGACATTATATTTTTTAGATATTTCAATCACTTTATTTGCATACTCTTCTGCTAAATATATTTCGAATCTGTGTCCCATATTAAATACTTTATACATTTCGTACCAATCTGTTTTAGATTGCTCTTGAATTATTCTGAAAAGTGGCGGTATATCAAACATATTATTTTTTATAACATGTAGGTTTTCTACAAAGTTTAGTACTTTTGTTTGTGCTCCTCCCGAACAATGAATCATACCATTAATATTATGCCTATGTTCGTTTAAAATTTCTTTAATAATGGGAGCATATGTTCTTGTAGGTGAGAGTACTAATTTCCCTACATTAATATCTAAATCATCAAGTTTGTCGCTTAGTTTGTGAGCACCAGAGTATACAAGATCTAAAGGAATATTTGAATCAAAACTTTCGGGGTATTTATTACTATAGTATTTTGAAAACACATCGTGTCTTGCCGAACTTAGACCATTACTGCCCATGCCTCCATTATATTCAGTTTCGTATGTAGCTTGCCCATACGATGATAAGCCAACTATTACATCTCCTGCACTAATATTTTTATTGGTAATTACATCTTTGCGTTTCATTCGACATGTAACGGTAGAATCGACAATAATTGTTTTTACTAAATCGCCAACATCGGCAGTTTCGCCACCAGTTGAATACACATTTATTCCTAAATTTCGTAATTCGTTAAGAAGTTCGTCAGTACCATTAATAATTTCTGAAATAATTTCACCAGGAATAAGTTTTTTGTTTCTACCTATAGTTGACGAAACCAAAATATTATCGGTTGCTCCAACACATAGGAGGTCATCAATATTCATAATTAAAGCATCTTGTGCTATACCTTTCCATACCGATAAATCGCCAGTTTCTCTCCAGTATATATATGCCAAAGACGATTTTGTACCTGCGCCATCGGCATGCATTATATTGCAATAATCGCTATTGCCTCCCAAAATATCGGGTATTATTTTGCAAAAAGCTTTTGGAAACAAGCCTTTATCAATGTTTTTTATTGCATTATGTACATCTTCTTTTGATGCTGAAACTCCTCGTAAATTGTATCTTAGTTCTTTTGACATATAAAACAGCTTTTAAATTTCTTGATGCAAAAGTAAGTTATTTTATTGTTTTATGCTTTTTTTGGGTTGTAAATTTTTGTTTTAAGAGTTCGCTTAATTTTATTATATCCTCGTGTTATTATTGATTGTTGAGGATTATAAACATTATCCATCTGCAACTGGTCATATTTTTTTTCAATAATTATTTCAGATGGATGGTTTATGTTTGTTATTTCTTCTGTTTTTAAATTAGATAACTTGGTCATTTTATTTGATATTTTTGAATTTGCATACTTATGGTCAATACCAATATTTGAGATTAAATTCTTGGAAGGGGCTATGCAAACCCCATTTTGTGCCCAAATATTAAACATTATTTTCTGGTCTCCCCCAATTTGTGAACCTGTTCTTTGATAGTCATAAAGTCTTTTAAAATAATTATAATCTCGTTTTCTTGTAAATTTATTTTTCAAAATTGAAATATATTTTTCTTCTGAAATTTTATTAGCTAAGTCAAAATCAATAGAGTTCCATACCTCTGCCCAAGATGCGCACCCCCAAAAAGATGGGATATTTGTAAAAAAATAAGATTTGTTTTTTACTTTGTGTTTTTTACTTATAAAATTACTTCCTGTAATAAATTTTACTTTTTCATTATTTTCATAACGTTCTAAAAGCTCCTCAACTAAATTAAAATATGAAATGTTTGGAATTATATCATCTTCTAACAAAATTCCAGTTTTATTATGTTCAAAAAACCATTTTGTTAACTCTCGAATTTTATTTATTCCTAAATTTTTATCAAGATATTTTTTTGTAACATTGCAACTGCCAAAATCATAATTATCAATTAATTTACGAGTTTCAAAAATCTTTTCTTTTTCATTATCAACATTTAAACGCGGACCGTCTGAAGTAATATATATTATTTCGGGCTTGGCTTCCATAACCCTATCTAACACCTTTAGGGTCAATTCTGCACGTTTAAAACTTTTTATTAAGATTGGTATTTTCATATGAATAATTTATTAAGCTCATTACCATTGAATAATCTTCAAATAATAGACTTTTTTTTGTAAAGTAAAACCATAAAAAAACATTTCCTGCTTGTCTAAGGAACAGGTATCAAATAACTGCCCTATTTTGCGTCATTATTTTGTCATTTTACTACCTTAAAAAAAGTCTTAAATAGTTCACTATTTGCGACTTTTTGTAAGTTGTAAAATAACAAACTAATCTATCAAAACGGACATTTATTTAATACCTATTCCTAAAGGGTTTTAATCAATATCAGCTTACTGTTCTTTTGTTCTTTTTTTATAAAGCCATATTTTTCGTAAAGTTTAATAGCTCTATAATTATGATTTTCAACTTCTAATTGAATTTTTTTAAATTTATTAACAATTCCATATTGAATTGCATTATTTAAGAGTTGATATGCAATTCCTTTTTTTTGATAGGCTTTATTAATACTAACATTTGTTATAAAACCAATGAGAGTTTCTCTGTCATTGAAATATACATTAACTAAACCAACCAAAATATTTCGATTCCATGCCTCGAAATTTACAGCATTTGAATGAAGTTTTTCTCCATACTTTTCAATATTTACATAGTTGTCTAATTTAGGCTCAAAATTTTCATTACAAACTTGTAAATGTTCAATAATTTCACTTTTAGTTGCTGTATTTGTTTTATAGTTAATTTTATACAATTGTGTATCCATCAATTAATGTGTTTACATCATTAATACTATTAAACATTAGTAGGTCAATTATTGACAATCCCGATTCAAATGTTTTTGTTTTTTGATTATAAGGTGTTAAATTATATTTTAAAAATTTAACATCAATACCATTTCTTTTATATTTTTCTTTATCAAAAAAAGTTATTCCACCTTCTGGATTCCAATATTCTTTTACTCCTGAAATAGACTTACAAATATTTAAAGCCCACTCATCGGGAGCTAAAACGTCTTCAATATCTAAGTTCATTTGTGAAAAAACGGTTATTTTTGAACTTATATCTAAATAATTACATATTTTTTGAAGTAATGAGTAGTTTAAGTTAGTAATATTTTCAAAATTATTAGTAAAAACAGAATTCAATAAATCAATAATAGTATTATAATAAGGAGCCTTCTTTTTATAACTTTCTAATTGTGCTAATATTTTTCTTGACCAATTAATGCTGTTATTAATTTGAATATTTTTTATTTTTGTTTTTTGGGAATGTTTTTTTAACGAAACGTTTATGTATTGCCAATATTTATTATAATTTATAATTCTATTTCGCTCAATCCAACCATGTCTTATAAACTGAACATCATCTAATAAAATAAACATATCTGTATTTCTAATAAGACTAAAATAACCGGCATAAGGTAAGAAATACGGTTGCATTATTGCTATTTTCATTTATTAATCTTTATTTGTTTCAGACTATTAAAACACGCATTGGCTGCTTCTTTCACTTGCGGTATTTTATTTTTTAAGATGTTTCTTAGTTTATCAATATTATTCCAACATTTCTGAACTTTCTCTATCATATCTGTAACGTCAGCTGGGTTAGTGATATATTCTTCTAATCCAACACTACGTGCAAATCCAATATTTCTATGTGAAACTCCTCCGTGTCCTCGTGTAATAATTACTGTTGGAACATATTGAGATGTTGCGGCAACAAAAGCATGTATTCTCCCAGTTATAAACATATCAAATTGTTTGATAATTGCTTTTGTCTCTTTAGGAAGATATGGCTTTTCCATACATAGCACATTCTCAATATTTACCCTTCCTCTTTTTTTTACGACATTTTGCAACTGTTTTGCATAAGGATAATCTCTACCATTTATTAATTTAAAATTAGGAGGTAACTCAAAGCCATTTTGATGTGACATTAGATACACACGTGCCCCTAATTCATTAACAATATATTCTACAACTTCTGCAAATTGAGTAAATTCACTATCATGTCGAGGCTTTTTGTCATAAGGACCTTCAAGCATATTAAAACCACATAAAACAAACCCTATTGTTTTCTTTGTTTTGTGAAATAAATTTTCCTTTTCATATATTTTTGCCATTTTTAGGTCTGGATATGGCTCAAATAAAAAAGCTGTATCAGTAAAACTTTTTACATTACTTACGTCAAATTCAAATTTTTTCAATATTTCATAAGAAGCACTTTCTCTGTTGGCGACAATGTCAAAATTCTTAAAAACTAATTTTGCAAACTCTATTTCGTGACAATTATTAAAAGGTCCCTGAGAACCTGCCAGTAAAACAGTTGCTTTATTTAGCAGTTGTGCTACTCTAATTTTAATTAAATTTACTAAAAACCTATCTTTACCAACAGGGTTTGCATGGTCTCCCCACATTTCTCCACTAATATCAATAACTATATCACTTTTCAATACCTCGTCTATATATGGCGATTTATCAAATAATTTTCCTGTTATTTGATAAATTGATGCTATGCCTAATTCTTTCATACTTTTTTCAACATCACTTTCAGACCATGTATAGTATAGCTCCATAGGAAGAACTGTAACTTTTTCTTTTTCACAAAACTCTTTTGTCATTTGAAGTGTTGTGAAAATTTCTGTTCCAGGAAAAACTCTATGCAATTCTCTTACAACAGTTTCAACTATGTAATAGTTTCCTATATTTCCAAATTCAGCTCTTCCCCAGTGGACTGTAACTAATCCGGTTAGTAAAATTCTCATATTGTATATTTATAAAATAGTATTATTCAGATTATAACAAATTTATCAACTGCATTAATTAGCTGAAAATACCCAATATACGGAAAAAAATATGGTTGCATTATTGCTATTTTCATATTGTTACCTCCCATATTCCTGTTTTATCACTCCCTATACGTTTGATTAAATTGTTTTTACGCAGTTTTTTAATATCTCGTTTTATTGTTTCTATACTTACCTTACATTCAACAGCTAAGTTTGCTCTTGTTATTGATTTGTCTTTTTTTATTAAATCTAAAATTAATTTCTCTCTATTATTTACAGGAACATTTACAGGGTCATTTACAGGAACATTTACAGGGTCATTTACAGGGTCATTTACAGGGTCATTTTTTTCAATCAACTGTTTTTTATAAAATATAATTATAAAAGCTTCTTGTATTGAACGAAATACTGGCTTTTTAATTCCAAAATTTTCGCATTGATCTATTATTCGGAATAAGCCTGTGCCCCACGCCTCTATTAGTTCTATTTTATGAAATAAATCGGCAATAAGCTTATTTTTTGGTATAGAACGATTTGTTTGCTCAAGATTATTAATATCAATTTCTTTTGGAAAATTTCCTGGACTCCAAATTTCAAGGCTATTGTCAAATATTCTAACTTGAATATTAGCTGCGTTTTCATAATTTCGGTGAACAATGGCATTTATAACAGCTTCTCTGATTGCTTTTAGAGGATATTCCCATTTGTTTGTATGAGCTGGTTTGCCAGTAATTATTACTTCCATATTAATATGCCGTTTAATGAAAGCAATTGTTTGCTCTACGGCAGTTATCAAATTACCAGTAATGTCTTTCATATCAATAAAATGAATGGGTTTATCTCCTTTAAATCGTGCAACTTTTACAATAGCATTCGGGAATTTTTTATTTTCTTTTACAAAACACAAATATCCAGCATTTTTCAGTTTATTATTTTTTATTATTTCAAGTTCGTTTAAAATCTCTTTTACTGATAAATTTTTATTAAAATTGAAATAAAAACGATTTAAATTCTTGATTAGTTTTTCGTCAAATTCAACACTATCAACATTTTTGTCAATAAATTGTTTATCAAAATCTGGTAATGTGAATTTTTTTATTAATTCTCTTATTTCTGTTACCGACAGTTTTATTGTATTTTTTTCCACACGTGTGTATGCTTTGCCAAATGCAAAAACAGGTTTATAATCAGATTTTGGAATAGCTATTTCAACAATAACCCAAAGTGCAAAAGTTTTTACATTTATTGAAGGATACAAAACAGGGTCTGTATTTGTTTTAAGTTTATTTACAAAATCTTCAATTGTATTTTTTCCTATTTGCAATTTTGTAGGTTCTCCATTATCATTAAAACCAACAATAACAGTTCCGCCGTCTTTATTTGCAAATCCACACAGCGATTGAATGATTGCTTTCCATTCTCCAAAAGAAGCTTTAAATTCTAATATTTCACTTTCTGTTCTTAACATTTTTAAGTAGTTTTACAAAAGTTTTCGGCATTTGTTTTTATACAATTAGCTACATGATAGTGATTTACGAAAATGCGTAAGCCACATTAAATAGGTCGAAGACCTTATTTTTTTATTAAATTTACAATAAATTCAATAGTTACATTTTCTAAGTCTGAATATAAAGGCAAACACAAAATTTGTTCAGCTAATTTGGTTGCAACTAATAAATTAGTTTTTTTTGCCGAAGCTAAGCCACTATATGTTGAAAATTGACTAATTAAAGGATGAAAATACCTACGTACAAATATATTATTTTTTTTCAGAACTTCATATACTTCATCTCTTGTTTTTCCAAAACTATTTTTATCAATCAAAATAGGAAAATATGAATAATTATGTTTAGTTTTTTTTAAGTCTTTATAAATTGTTATTCCTTTTACATTATTTAACAATGTGCGATATAATTTTACTTTTTGTTTTCTTTTTTTGATTTCATTATTGATATTTTTAATTTGAAGTAGTCCATATGCAGCAATAAGTTCATTCATTTTAGCATTGATACCATGACCAATAATTGTAGTTTCATCAACAAAACCAAAATTTTTAAGATAATCTATTCGCTTTTTTAATTTTATATTTTTTGTAACAATTGCTCCACCTTCCACTGTATTAAAAGTTTTTGTTGCATGAAAACTTAGTATTGATAAATCGCCCCAATTCAAAATACTTTTATTTTTTTTTTCAACAGCAAAAGCATGAGCTGCGTCATAAATAACTTTTAATCCATAAATATCAGCTATTTTTTGAATTTTTTTGTTGTCACACGGATTTCCATATACATGGACAGGCATTATTGCAGTCGTTTTTGGTGTGATAAGACTTTCTATATTATTAGGATTAATATTAAAATCATGTTTATTAATATCACAAAAAACTGGTTTTATTCCATTCCAATGCAAAGCATGTGTAGTTGCTACAAAGCTGTATGGTGTTGTAATAACTTCTCCTGTTATCCTTAATGCTTGTAGTGCAACAATCAAAGCCAATGTTCCATTTGTAAACAAAGAGATATTTTCGATTTTTAAATATTTTTTTAATTTTTTCTCAAATTGTTTGTGAAACGTTCCAATGTTAGCTATATGTTTGCTTTCCCAAATTTGTTCTAATAGTTTTGTGTATTCTTCCAAATTGGGTAATGAAGGTTGAGTTACATATATCATTTAAATAAATGTTGGGGTTAAATAATTTCTTTCAAAAAAATATTGAAAGGTTTAAAAAATTTGCTGTAATCATAATTTTTTTCATAAAAGTTTGGAATGTTTTTGCTCATCTCTTCTTTCTTTGATATTGCTTTTGTAATTATTTTATCAATATCATCTTTTCCATTCCAAAAAATACCAATATTTTCTTTTTCTTCAAAATCTTTGAAAAATTCTATATTTCCAGCAATAATAGGAATTTTATTTTTTAAATAGCTTGTTGACTTACCACTTGTTTTCCCACTATAATACTCTCCAATATTATTTTTATCATACAATACTAAGCCAATATCTGCCGAACTTACGGCATAATTTACGAGGTTTGATGGTAGTGGAGTATCCGAAGTTTTTATAAAAGGGTGTTTTTTGTCTCCAATCAAACCTTTTGTTCTACCATGAAATATAATATGATAATCTTTATCTTTGTAGTTTTTTGTTTCTTCGTATATTTTTTGTGCTAAACGCCAATATATTGTTCCAATAAACAAAATTATTGGTTTGCTATCATTTATATTAAATATATCTCTAAAATAATTACTTCTTAATCTTTTAGCTTTTCCTGCTGGTGAATTTGGTATGATAAAAAATTTGTGAGTATTTGGTAGATTATTTATTTTTTTTTGATAATCAAAATATTCTTTACTTAAAGCAATTGTAGCTTTTGCATATTTATTAGCTTTTATATCCTTTTTTTTATCTTTATCATAATCAATTCCAGAATAAGATTTTGTTTTGGGGTCATATACTTCATCTGCCAAATATATTAAAGGAATTTTTTGAGATTTAGCTACTTTGTAAGCTAAGTATACACCTTTTATTGGAGTTCCAAAAACTGCACAATATTTATGTTCTTTATAGAATTTAACTTTTGTCCAAAACTCAAATTTTTGAAATTTAGATAAAGGAAAGCTAAAAATTCTTATCTTATCATTATAAAAAGCTGGTGCTGGATTGTAAGGATTTGCAATGTAAAACAAATCAACTAAAAAACCATTATCAACTAAGTGTTTAGCAAGTTCTGTGAAACAAAAATGTGCATCAACATAACCTCTATCAAAAAGTAAAGCTATTTTTTTCATTATTTTCTTAGAATTATTAAAGCATTCCAACTATCAAAACATAACTTTTTTTCAGAAAACCATTCAAATGATTTAACAATCGAAAAACCAACTTGTTTTGTTATAAACTCAATTTCGGGCAAAAACCAATAACGCATTGGGTGTAGCTCATTAATTACTTTAGTTTTATTTGTTTTTTTGTTCTTAATAAAAATTTCGAAATTAACTTCTACAATATTTTTATTAGTTTGCATAATTGGTTCTGAAATTCTTGTTATTTTAAATTTGCTATTTTCAAGTCTTTTTATTCTAATTGATGGTTTATTGTTTAATACTGCTGGTCCGTACCAAAAATCAAAAACAAAAATATCATTTTTTTTTAAATGATTATATGCTGTTCTAAGATATTTTTCAAAATCTTTGTTAGTTGTTTGATAACTTGCTACATGAAATAATGAAACTATTACATCAAATTTTTTATTTAAATCAATATTTCGTACATCGCCTTTTAAAAAATGAGTGTTTTTAAGCTTGTTTTTATTAGCAATATCAATCATCTCCTGCGACAAATCAATACCTGTAACTTTATATCCTTTTCGGGCAAATATATTGTCATGCTTTCCAGTTCCACAACCAAGGTTTAGTATTGTTTTAATTTTATTGGTCGAATATTTATTAATTATATTTAAAATGTACTCAACTTCTGATTTGTAATCTTTATCTTTATAAAGAAGGTTATAATAACTTGCATAGTTTTTAAAATTGTTCATTTAAGTATTTTTCTTAGTATTTGAGAAACCGTTTTTATTTGTTCATTAGTAATTCCTAAACCTGATGGAATATAAAATCCTTTTTTTGCCAAATTTTCGGCAACAGGATATTTTTCATTCAAAAACATATTTTGTTTATTAAAAACCGGTTGTTTGTGCATTGGATAAAAGAATGGACGTGTACCAATTTTTTCAGCTTTTAGTTTTGCAATAACCTCATCAACTGTTAATTTTATTTCATTTTTTAATACAATACCATAAACCCAATAAATATTTTCGGCATAATTAGTTTTTGGCAAAGGTAATTGAATTGTTTTTATTTCTTTTAAATATTTATTGTATAGTTTACCAATCTCTCGTTTTCGTTGAATATGTTTATCTAAGTTTTCTAATTGTGCAAGTCCTACTGCTGCTTGCATATTTGTAATACGGTAATTCCAGCCAAGCTCTTCATGAACAAATCGTTTGTGAGCCTGAAAACATAAATTACGATAGCTACGACATTTTTCAGCAAGTTTTTTGTTATTTGTTACAATCATACCTCCTTCGCCTGATGTTATATGTTTGTTTGGATAAAAGCTAAAGGTTGAAATATCGCCAAAACTACCACACATTTTTCCTTTATATGTTTGTCCATGCATTTGAGCTGCATCTTCAATAATTTTCAGTTTATATTTTTTTGCTAAATTCATAATTAACTGCATATCAACAGGCAAACCGTAAATATGAACTATCATTATAGCTTTTGTCATTTTTGTAATTTTTGCTTCTATTTGCTTGACATTCATATTCCATGTGATTGGATTACTATCAATAAAAACTGGTTTTGCTCCGGCTCGAATAATTTGTGTAATACACGATATGATTGTAAATGTGGGCATAATAACTTCATCATTTACATCTATTCCAAGTGATTTTATTGCAATATCAAGTGCAGCGGTTCCACTAGATACAGCTATACCATATTTTCTGTCGACTTTTTGAGCAAACTGCTTTTCAAATTTTTTTACAAAACTTCCTTCTGATGAAATCCAGCCTGTTTCTATGCATTCAGTAAGATATTTTTTTTCGTTGCCTGTTAATAATGGTTCGTTTACGGGTATCATGTTTAGCTTTTTGTTAGTTTATTTGATTATTTGATTATGGATTATGGGATTATGGGATTATGGGATTATGGATTATTGATTATTTGATTAATGGGTAATGTTTTAATAAAATAAAAATTCTGAACCTAATTTAGTGTATTATTGCAAATTCATTCAAACCATAACACAATATGTAAAAAACTCCAACTGTTTTATACAAATCATTATTTTTGAAATGCAAACAATTATATAAGTAATTAACAATGAACAATGGATAATTAACAATTTTGCTTACGCTTGATAAACAGTATAATAAAAAAAACAAAAGTGTTGTTTTTATATATCGACCTACTTATCAAGCAAAAACAATAATAAATATGTCGAAGTCCTACTTGTACAATTTTGTCTTACTAATTATTTTTTATAAAACTCCACCTTAATCCACTGATTATTTTCGATAGTTTATATGCTTTTTGTCTTATAAAATCTTTTTGTTTCTCATTAATATATTCTAATTCAAATGATAATTCTATTTGGCTAACAACTTCCATAAGAGAAGAATAAGAAATTGAAAAAAAACGTGCTTTATCCTTATTTGTTATTCTCGCATTTCCCTCTACAATATTTGACATTACAGATACACTTGCTCTTCTCAATTGTGAAATTAAACCAAATCTTTCGTTATCTGGAAATATTTTAGTAATTCTATATATATAAACAGTAAATTCTTTTGCTTTTTTATATGCTTCTAAATTTTCAAAGTTAAACGTGTTTTCCATGTGTTTTATTTTTGAATTGGGATTATGGATTATGGATTATGGGATTATGGATTATGGATTATGGATTATGGATTATGGGATTATGGGATTATGGATTATGGATTATGGATTATGGGATTATGGGATTATGGATTATGGGATTATGGGGGGATTTGATATAATCTCATAATCTCCAATCTAATCCAACAATCTCCAATCTAATCCCCTAATCTCATAATCCAATAATCTCCAATCTAATCCCCCTAATCTCATAATCCAATAATCTCCAATCTAATCCAACAATCTCATAATCCAATAATCTCCAATCTAATCCAATAATCTCCAATCTAATCCAATAATCTCCAATCTAATCCAACAATCTCCAATCTAATCCAATAATCTCCAATCTAATCTCATAATCTCCAATCTAATCCCCTAATCCCTAATCCAATAATCCCCTAATCCCTAATCCAATAATCCCCTAATCCAATAATCTCCACTCCCAATTTCCCTCTTCTTAAAATCGTGTTTTATCTTTTTCTCCAGCATAAGGACCTTGTTTTACTTCCACCATTTCGGTCTGTTCAAGTATTTCAAAACCATGTCCGCCATGTGCAAGCAAAATTACATCTCCGGTTTCAATAATATAGCTTTCTAAATATTTCTGGTTGTTATCAAAAAAATCGACTCTTACTTTTCCTTTGCGTATAAATAGAACCTCCTGTGTATATTCCACCTCTCGTGGAACAGAATTATGAATATGGGCTTGAATTTTCTTGCCTTTGGGGTGTTTCATAAATGCAAGCTGTTGTGAAAACTCGTCAGGAGTAAAAAAATGTACACCTTCTTTATTAAATTTATTTGATATAATTATTGCGTAAAGTTTATTGTTATGTATTATTTTTTTTAACATAATTAAATTAATTTATAAATAAATTATTAAAAGACCAAAACTGTTCTTTACAATATTTGTTATGTAATATCAAAATAATTTTGTTTTAGGTAAGTTCTCCATAGTTGCCACAAAAATACAAAAAATAATATTTTCAGAAAAATTACGTTGTAATTATATAAAGAATTATTA
>JAOZVK010000344.1 GCA_029938185.1 Bacteroidales bacterium
GAAAAACACTTGAAAGCGATGATGCTAAAATGATGCGAGCAATACAAAGAAAAACGCTTGAAAGCGATGACGCTAAAATGATGCGAGCAATACAAAGAAAAACACTTGAAAGCGATGACGCTAAAATGATGCGAGCAATACAAAGAAAAACACTTGAAGATAAATATCCAATACAAGCTAAGTTTACAGATAATAATATTGGAGTAGAACAAAATAATGAAAATAAACCGGAAAAAAAGACTGGTATTACGGAAATGGGATTAATACAAGAAAATATATATACAGAAAAAAATGAATTAGTTCAAAATCAAGATAATGTAATTATTCTAACAAAGGGAAGTGAAGCTGCAATATATGTGAAAGAATTGTTAGTAAAAAATCCTGAAGAAGCTCTACGTATTGCAAGATTATTTGTTGGTAAATTTGTTGTACCCAGAAATGATAGAGAAAAAAAAGTCTTTGGTGAAAAAGGAGGATATATAGCAACTTCTTACTACGATGAAAGTATTATTGGAACACTTGTGTATGAGGGAACAATCAATAATAAAAATATCATTAAATATTTTCATAATCCAGATTCAAAAAAACTAAAAGAAGAACCTTGTACTTTTGTATTTAATACTGATAATAAGCATATTTATACAAAGGCTGGGGGTGAGAATGGTAATCATGTTGGTCAAAAACTTGGTAATAATGGATTCTTTTTTAATTTTATTAGTTCCGATGATCCTATAAATATTGAAAAAGGAAAAATTAAAGAGTTGTATATAGTAGATTCAGAAAGTATTCTATCTGACCTTGATAGAGCTGGTGTTAATAAAGATGAAAATAGTGGTTTATTTGATGGACATTCATATATGTATAATGAAAGCCATGCTGGTAAAGATGATTTTATGGGAGAATTAGATTTTGTAATTAGTTCACATATACATGGTTGTCATGGAGATGTCAAAAAATATGGAAATGGTCTAAAGAAAAAATATTTATATATTACAAAACTACAAGGTAATGAGATTATTGGACAAAACAATTATAATTTTGGCAATTTTTTATGGGGAGCTGCTGCAAATGCTCTTAAAGTAAATATTGGAATTGCATTACTGGGAGCTCATATGAATCATTTTATTTATGACAAAGAAAATTTTAATAAATATATATTTGATAGAACCCAAGATAGCAATGATGACCAAATATCAATAATAAAAGGGCATATGTATTATGATTATATTACTAAGTAGGAAAATAAATTTTCAGTTTTTGAGTATTTTATACATTATAATAATATTGATTATCAGTTGTAATAATAAAAAAGTTGCTAAAGTTAATGTTGATTTATTATTAAAAAAAATTGAAACCATTGAGACTAGTAGGTTAAAGAATGTAGATGTAAATTGGAGACATATAGATTATCTTGTCCATAGTTATTTCAAAAATGATACAACAAGTATTTATCTTATTGTTAAAAAAAAAATTAATAGTAATGATATAATAGTTAAAATCTATGGAAAATGGGTGTTATTAGATAGTATTGAATATGAACCGATAATTTGTGAATATGGTATAACTAAACAAAAAATTTATAGTGATTATACATTAATGAAAGAATTAGGTGCAAGTGAAATTTATTCTGATAACTTTAAATTTTTTATTAGTATTGATAATTTTATGTTTTACCATAACTTTAATAGCAAATACATAGAATGTTTTTTTAAAAAAACAAAAAACTCTGAACCGAGCTTTTATAAAATTTATCATGTCTCCCAACGTAAATTAAAAACAAAATTAGACGATTCAGTTTTGTATACAATTGATTTACCCTCTAAAGAAACAAATAATTTAAGAAAAAAGTAATGTATAATTCAAATTATATTATTTTTGTTTATATGATAATAATAAAAGGAGCAGGACAGTAAATTGTATACTTACATGTAGGTAATGTCAAAAGTTTGAAAGAAGAATTATTAACTTCATCCAATAATGTAACATATATGATTAATAAACATTTAAAATATATTATTAAAACATTTATCTTATAATTTGCCTTTCGCTAATAAAAAATAGAGTTTTTTAATTAAGCTCTTATACAAATATAGTAATAAAAAATTAGAAAACAATTTTTTTATTTTTTATTTTTAAAATGCTATATATGAATCAAATAACACACATGTCAAACAACATTTATCAATTTTAATTTCTTAAAAATGTCAAAAAATATGATAATCTGGAAAAAAACAACAAGTTTTTTTTGTATAATTCCAAAAATTATTTACTTTTAAAGGATAAAAGAACTTCAAAACATCTGTTGATTATCTAACTAAAAAATTTGATTATAAGCATAAATAATGTTATATATATAGAAATAAGTAAATTACTTCAAATCTTGAATTTTAAAAACTACATTTTTAATTAGCGAACCGCAAATTATAATAGAGAAATTGTAATACATAGTTTTTCATCTTTCTCACTTAGTATATCCAATTACAATAAATTTAGAGTTAAATCATTAGACGAATAAAACAATTATTTACTAAATATTTACAATTTTTATGAATATGTATAAAATAATAATATTAATAATTCTTGTTTTAGTTACTGCATGCAATAAAGAAAGAAAAATAGAAACAATAAATAGTAAAAAAATTCATGAAATTTATAAAAAATTAACAGAATATCAATTTATATGTCGTAATCAAATGTTCAAACATAGATCATATTCAGATTCAATATTCAAAAGTCTATGTATATTTGAAAAGGAATTGAAGAAAATAGAATTAATGGTAAAGCCAAAATGGAACTGGTATGATAAAAATAAAATTATTAACAGTTATGAAAATACTACTGATAATTATATTAATAAACTGATAGAATTTAGTGATAAAGATTATAAAGCTAAACTTATTTCATTGACTGAGAGTTTATATTTTGATTTAAAAAAACAAAAATCGAAATACGAGAGCAAACTATATCTTGAATTATTATTGCTGAATACCAGAATAATTCTTCATAATTTGATAGATTATGAAAAAGACAGGCATATATTTTTTCATATAAAAAATAACTGTCCCAGTTTATCAATATTTGGCTATAAAAAATATGATTCTAAATCAGATAATTATACTTATAGAGCGCACTTGCACTATGGTGTAAATCTTAAAGATATAACATATTCATTTAATGTTACTAATGATAAAAATTATCATGTTAAGCTATACGATACAATAAATAGTGGCTGGATTTTCAATATTGAATATAATAAAAAACCTATTGATTCTATTTCTATTAATCTAAATGCAAGACTTTTATACCCTGATTCGAGCCGAAAAGTAATTGACAAAATAATAAAAGCAAAATAATGTCTTCGAGCCTTTTTACCTTACTTACGCTTAAATAATTACAATGGCACTGATTATTTATTAATTAAAAAATTAAATAGTGCGTAAATAAACTTTAAAAGTCTATATTTTAATATTGCTTATTCATTATATTAATTTTCAGACAATGTATAAATTAATAAACTTATACAAATAAACTATGCATTATACAAATTCAAAATTATTGGAACAAATAAAAATAATATTCTGTTTTATTTTTATACTAACAACTATTGCTTGTTCGAATGGAGAAGAGGCAATAAGCAAAAAAACATATTTAGAAGCAGCTAAATTATTTAGTCATAAACAAAAACTTGTAGCAACATCTATTGATACGAATTTTTGTTTTGGTTATTTAAAAAAACTTTTAATCACTTCGGATTCAGTAAAAAGATTATATTTAAGAATTATGCAAACAACAGAATATGGATATAGTGATTCAAATATTATAAAAATTGAAAGCTATAAAGAACAAATACTATATGACCCTGAAGCAGTTGGAGTTATTGTAAATGCATGTTATTCAAAAATAAATGATTTGAAAATATTATTACATAAGAAAAACAAAATTTCGTTTCAGGAATTTATTTATAGAATATCATTAGTACAGGATGATTTCATACGCTTATTATTATATCGATTTGATGGAGATCATGGAGCTGACAAAATTCCGAGAGTAAATATATTTATTAATACGCTTCCTAGTAAGATTGAAGGATTTGTATATATAGGCTACGATTATTTTAGAACTGGTCATATATGTGTTTCAGTCGAAGATATAAAGGTTACTAGTGTTTACTATGAAGGCAAAAAAATAAAATATAATAATGCTATTCATTTTTTTAATGAAAATTATAGTCGTGGGTTTGATTATAAGCCACCAAAAAATGGAAATTACACTCTAAACGGTATTATAAAATATGCAAATATGTGTAAACGTATTAGATATAAAATACCTTTTTCTCATAAATTTAACTATTCTGCAAATAATTAATGGTACAATGTAAAACAAACAACAACTAAGTTGAAAAATAATATTAAAAAAACTCAGTACATAACAATGTAAAAGCTATTATTCAGGGATTTAGTCTATTTTAAATTATATGTGCAACATTGTTAGCATAAGAATATAGATTATATATATACAATTTAAAACTAAATACATAAAACCAAACAAATATGATAAATAAAAATATTAAAACAATTCAAAACGAACTAAATTGGTTTACAGAAGTTCTTGATACCCGAATGGCATTATATTTTGAATTTGATACAAAGTATAAATCAATTTTTGATATTCAGCTGCCTGATATAGCCAATGATGCATCTGTATATGCTACTTTTTTAAAAAAAAATGAGTTTGACTATATCGAAAGATTATCTTTAATTTTAGCCTTAATTCCACATATAAAACCAAAATTATTAGATAAATTCCTCACAATCAATCCTCGTTATGCTAGTCCATACACAGAGTTTGGCGGTTTACACACATCATCTAATAATGCTTTTAAGCCAACCGGCGAAACATTGGCATTTATAGCAGCAGGCGATGATTTAGATGTTCGTATAAAAATAGGCGAACTGTTTGAAGCTAATCATATGTTTTTTAAACAAAATATAATAAATTTAGAAGTAGTAAAAGATGGTGAGTCATTTCTTAGCGGAGCTTTAACAATAGAAAGCAATTATATTGATTTGTTTACAAAAGGCAAACACAGCACACCTGTTTTTAGTTCGCGTTTTCCTGCAAAACTTATAAGCACACAGCTCAATTGGGACGATTTAGTGCTTGATAATCATGTGTTACGAGAACTAAATAATATATTGTTATGGATAAAACACAAAGATAAAATACATAACAGTAGTGCTTTAGTGAAGCATGGCTACAAAGCGTTATTTTATGGTGAATCAGGCACCGGAAAAACATTAGCAGCAACATTGATAGGCAAATATACCAAAAAAGATGTTTATATGGTTGATTTGTCAAAGATAAGTACTATTACAAAAGTTTTTCGACATCTACCTATTCTTACTTATTAAATTGTCTTTATACTAATGCGTAAGCAACTATAAATAGGTCTAAGACCTTAGTATCAAAATGGGTTGGCGAAACAGAAAAGAATCTTGCAAGAATATTTGATATGGCTAAAGAAAAAGACTGGATATTGTTTTTTGACGAAGCCGATGCTTTGTTTGGCAAACGGACAGCTACACAATCGTCACAGGATAGATATGCCAATCAGGAAGTTGCTTATTTATTACAACGTACCGAAGATTTTCGTGGTATTGTAATTCTTGCTTCAAATAGAAAAGGAAATATGGACAATGCATTTACACGTAGGTTGCAAACAATTGTATATTTTCCTATACCCGAACAAGAACAAAGACTAAAATTATGGAATAAATATTTTAGTAATGGTTTGACTTTTAATAAGAAAACCCGAATATTTGATATTGCCAAAAAATTTAAGATTCCGGGTGGCGATATTGTAAATGTACTAAAATACTGTGCAATACAAGCTGCCGAAAAAGATAGTCAAATAGTAGAAACCGAAGATTTAGTGGAAGGAATAAAACGAGAATATCGCAAAAAAGGGCTTTGGGTTTAAGTAGTTAATTGGGCTACCAGTTTTAAGTTAGCTGCTTTTTAACCGCAAAGTTACACAAAGTTTGACGCAAAGTTTCGCAAAGTTTTGCTAATCTTTACTTTAATTTTATGATTAAAACTACTTTAAAAACAAGACTGTCCAACTTCTGACAGATAGCCGTTAATTGTAATACAAAAAACAAGCATTATACAAAATAACAATGTTTAAAAAAGCAACAAAAATATTTTTAGCAATACTATTTTTTTTAAGTATCTGTTTTATTTTTCAAAATAGAATACGAGATATTTTTTTCAAAAATAGTAATCAAATAACTGATACTGCTGATATTGAAAAAACTTTACTTGCCAATAGTCGCAAATGTAATACTT
>JAOZVK010000345.1 GCA_029938185.1 Bacteroidales bacterium
ATAAACAACACAATATAAAAAACAAAAGTGTCGTTTTTATATATCGACCTACTTACTAAATAGGTGAAAACTTTTGTATGAGTGCTTACATATAAACATATTATACAAATTGTAAAAATCTAATCATCAAGCGTAAGCAAAATTATTTTGGACTAAGCAGCATAAAATGGCTCAAAGAGCCAAAAAATTATTTATATTTGCATAGAATGTAAATAATCTAAAAAAATAACCTAAAAAAATAACCATTCTAAAATTCATACACATGAAAACAAAAAACCTTATAATCATTATTTTTATTTTTTTTCCTATAATAGTTTTTTCTCAAAAAAACATTGATGACTACAAAAAACTAATGCCTAAATTTGACGAAGCTCTTGAAAACGAGGGTTTAAACGAGTTTTTTAGTGCTCGTGATATTAATTTTGTAAATGGTTGGTATCATTTTGAAGTTTTGCTAAGAAAAGATAAAGAAGAAGGTGCTTCGGTTTGGAAAAAAGCAAATAAACATATATTAAGCAAAAGAGGCTATGGTATAAAAAAACTAATGTATTTTATGATGCTTAATACATTTAAAATTCCATCGAAAAAGATTATTATGCAAATACGTGATTTTAAAGAAACAAATTATATTGGTATTTACTATGATTTTGAAACTAACCATATTAATGATTCTACTAATTTGTGTAAACCCAAAAGCGGAGTTTATAGTGATAAAATTAAGATAGAATCATTGGTTAACAAAAAAAATGATACAACACTTAATTTTGATGCAAAAAGAGAAATTATTTATAAAAAACTTGCTGAAATTGTAAAAAACTATTACAGATACAAAGTAAACAAAACTAATAGCATAACTGCTGAAAGTATATATAATGATTCGCTAATAGTAACCATACTGAACCTCAAAAGAGAAGTATTACCCGAAGATGACTGGATATGTAGAATTGTTGGTTGGCTTTCGAATATTAGTTGTGATTTGAGCAGAAACGAAGCTATTAGATTATATTTTTTCTTAGAGAAAAAAAATGAAAATTGGTCTCTAACACTAAAAGTTGATGGTAGATATGGTTCGAGTATTTGGAATGTTAGAGATTGGCACAATTGTAAATCCATGAACCCCGATTTTGTTAATTATGAAATAAAATATGCAAAAAAAATGTTAATTGAATTTATAGAAAAATTAAAATAAAAAATAAAAATGAAAGAATCGAAACTAAAAAAACGAGTATTGTATTTTATGATATTTGCTAAATTGCTAATATTATTTTGGATATTTATAAGCTATTACACAGGTGGATTAAGCTCGAAAGAAGCCTTATTGGCTGCAAAACTTATAATTCCGCTTTTTGCTGTTTATTTGTCGGCTATGTTTGCCGATTTTACTGGAGCAAATATTTATGTAAGCAATCAAAACAACAAAGAAGACAAACTTGTTACCAAAACATTTAGAAACCTATCATATATTGTTTTGTTTCTGTATTTTTTAAGTATAGTTATTGTGATTACTCTACCGGCTACAACTTCAATGGATATTGATGGAATGACTTCGCTAATTACAGGTATCGAAAGTTTTTTTGGAATATATGTTAGCGGAATAGTATTTTCTTTGTTCAAAAAACAGACATAAGGTCTTCGACTGGGGTGTTAATAATTGGGGGTTTTTAGCACTGAAAAATCATGCATTTTTTGTTCCTTTTTTTATACTTAATTATTTCATTGTTTATAAAAAACCTTATTTTTTATTATCAACCTTAGTAGAAACCAAAATATGCCTTGTTTACAAACCTTATTACCTTATTAACAGAGATTTTAATAAGGTAATAAGGTTTAAAATTTTCATCATTTTAATTTCTATTAAGGTTTAAAAATTCAAAAATAAGGTTTCTTTAACAAATTTTATATGTAAGAATAAAATTAGCATGATACAAATTTATTAATTATTAACACCCCCAGTCTTCGACCTATTTATAGTTACTTACGCATTAGCATAAAAACATATTAATCAGAATATTATGAATAAGTAAATGTCGAAAAACTTTTGTAACAGTACTTAATTGGGCTAGCCGTCTGAAGTTGAACTGTCTTGTTTTTCAAGTAGTTCTAATCATAGAATTAAAGTAAAGATTAGCGAAACTTTGCGAAACTTTGCGTCAAACTTTGTGTAACTTTGCGGTTAAAAAGCGGTTAACTTAAAACTAAGCACCCCTTAATTGCAGAGCTAAAAAAACAAATCATAAATTTAAAAAACACATGAAAACATTAACAACAATTTCAATCGTATTATTAAATATATTTGTTTCGTTTTCGCAAACAATTACAGAATTTAGCAACGAAAAATATATAGATATAGAAAAAGTAAACAAAAATTTGACTGCATACAGCAACAAATCATACACAAATATTGTAGCCGACAAAACTAAACCTACAATAACTATTTATACCAATACAAAAATAAAATATGAAAACTCTGCAATAATTAAAGGAAAAGTATATGATGCAAGTGGTGTGAAAAGTATAAAAATAAATGGTTATAAAATTAGTTTCGATAAATCAGGTAATTTTGAATATAATGTTGGTTTAACTAATATTAAAAATATATTTACAATAGTAGCAACTGATAATAACGATAATACTAAAAGTGAAAAAATAACTTTAACTAAGTTTGGCGAAACAAAAAAACCAATTCTTACTATAACAAACAATTTTGACAACGAACAATTAAGTCCTTTTGTGCTTAGAGGAGAGGCTAAAGATGATAACCAAATTTTAAAAGTAATCTATATATTAAATAATGGTGATAAAATAGAAATTTCTGACAAAAATGGTGCTTTTTCAAAAAAAATAGAATTACCCAAAAAGGAAAATACACTTACAATTAAAGCTACCGATATGTACAGAAACGAAACTGTATTGAATTATACTGTAAAGCGAAAAAATTTGATAACAAGAAATGAAAAAGATTATGCTATTTTTTTTGCTGTAAATGATTATAATCAATTGCAGGGAGGAAAGCTTAGCAAGCCGATTAATGATGCTAAAGAAATAGCAGATATATTAGAAGATAAATATGGATATAAATGTGTGATAAAAAACAACCCCACAAGAAAAACTATTAGAGAAGTATTAAAAAATCAAACAAAAAACTTTGATAATAATGGACAATTACTTATATTTTTTAGCGGACATGGAGGTGTGTATGATAATGATAATGGATACTTTACACCAAAAGATCTTGATACTGACGATGTGTCAGCAACTTGCTATTCGTATAGCGATTTAAGAACATATATAAAAAGACTAAAAGTTAAACATGTTTTGGTTTATATAGATGCATGCTATAGTGCATATATCGACCCTAAAGGTTTACAAAAAGGCGTAACACCACCTTTTGGTATAAAAATAAAAAAAAGCAATGAGCAAATTATAGTAGATGATAGTAAGCTATTTAGGACACGAAAATATATTAGCTCCGACTCGGAAGGTAGTACAACGCCGGACAAATCGAAATTAACACAAAAACTAATTGAAGGTTTAAATGCATTGCACAAAGAAAAAAATGTTTTTACTCTACAAGACTTAGCTACTAAATATTTGCTAAAAGCAAAAGTAAAACCAAGAATTGGAAACTTAGACGATAACGAAGAAAATGCAACTTATATTTTTGTTACAAAACAATAATCTCTTCTACTTTTCAATTAAAAATTTACAAACGTCATACAATTCCACAGTTATCACAGTGGGCTTTTTTCCACGCCAAAGTCCGATAGGACAACCCTATTGTTAGCCCACAATGGCAATTGTGGGAAAACAATAGAACCCCTATCGGGCTTTTTTTCACGAATCAATCTCCAATGTAGTATTCCGAAGGCAGAACAAAGCCAGATTTTTCCTATGGCAAACACAATATTATTAAGAAAAAAAACGTTCAAAAACTAACTTGTAAGTGTTTTTATTTACACTATACTCTTAGTTTTTGTTTTTATTATTATTTTTAGCTCAAAACAAAGCCGGACAAACTGTATTAAACTAATGACCAAGCGCCAAGCGAAACCCCAAGTCGCTGTGACTGCCGGGCGAATAGTTGTTGTAACGATAAGCAACACGACAGTTATAACCGCTAAAGTTCCAACTACCACCACGATTAACACGATCAGAGCCAGTTCCACTTTCCCAAGCACTACCATCATTTGGTGCATTTTTATAATTACCATGCCGTTTGTCTTGACACCATTCCCATACATTGCCACTCATATCATATAATCCAAGTTCATTTGCTTTTTTTTGTCCTACTGGGTGAGTTCCGTAATCTTTATGGCTTGAACCTTTATCGTATGAATTTACAGTGTACCAAGCAACTTCATCAATATTGTTGCTGCCTGCGTATTTGTAATCTTGTCCTCCTCTTGCAGCATATTCCCACTCGGCTTCGGTAGGTAGTCTTCCACCTGCCCATTTGCAATAGGCATTGGCACCATGCCATGTTACTTCAATTACAGGGCATTTTATATTTTTTGCATAAGTGCTACCTTTAAAATAGAATTTATTATTTTTATAAGCTATTGCACAGTCGCTATCGTCCATATCAATATATTCTGTTCCATTGTGGCTTCCGTTGCTATTTACTTTTATATCGTTCAAAAATTTTATATACTCGGCATGTGTTACTTCATACTTTCCAATATAAAAATCGGATACTGTTACTTGGTGAGGTGGTTGTTCGTCACTATCACCATTGTTGCTCCCCATAGTAAAAGTACCGCCTTTAACAAATATCATTTCAGCTTCGTTTTTGTTTTCGAGCTTGGCAGTAATTTTAAATTGTATATTGCCTTTTAGCTTAGTTCTTTCTTTAAGTACATTCCACACAATTGTTTTATTTCCGGCAGTTACATTGCTACCAAATGCATTGTTTCCGCTTAGTTTTGTTAGTGCTTTGGTGTAAGCATCGTCGGAGCAATATATTTTTACTGTAAATTTATATTGCTTTTTTGCTGTTAGCGTATAGTTCATTACTATATTGTTGTTTTGTGTTTTAAATGTAAAATTGCTTATCTCTTGTGCATTTATATTTACTGCAAATAGTATTATAATGCTGTGTATTAATATTTTTTTTCTCATTTTATATTTTGGTTTTTAATGTTTTGTTCACTCTACATGACATTTTTTATTTGACATAATTTGGACAGGATTAACAGGATTTACATGTTTTTTTATCATGTTAATCATGTAAATCCTGTCAAAAATATTCATTTTACTACAGTTATTATTTTTGTCATATAGTGTGAGTTTTGTTAATATTTTTTTCTTTTTTGTTGCTCCGATTTCTCTCAATCTCCATTGTGGCTACCCGTTTTAAAGTTGGACAAAAGTACACCGGTCTGACCGATTTGCTCTTACATATAATTAGAACAAACTAAGGTCTTCGACCTATTTAATGTGGCTTACGCATTCTTACAAACTACAACCATACAACTAATTGAACAAAAACAAATGCCGAAAAACTTTTGTAAGGCTACTTAATATTCAGTACTGTCTAACTTTAAAGGGTAGCCTCCATTGTTATTTCGAAGACAGAGCAAAATCATAGCCATATTTTGGCATTTTTCATAAATATTAAAAAGTAGTTGTCTTTTTTTTATTCTTTAAAAACCTTATTTTTAACAAATTAAATAAGGTAATAAGGTTTTTGTAAACCATGTAAATAATTTTTCTACTAAGGTTGAAACCAAAAAAAATAAGGTTTTAAATAAAAAAAAGTATCAACCGATAAATGAAAAATGCCCATATTTTCCTTTGGTAAAAGTATATATAAAAAATATTATTTTCAATAATTATATTGTATGATAGTCCACAGACTTCAGTTCTCAGTCTTCAGCTTTTGTTAATTCGCTTTTTTCTCTTGCGTAAGCTGGCTGTGCTTGCCAACTGTAGACTGAATTTAAGAAAGTTGTATTGGTATTGCATAAAAACTTTGTTTTTTTAACACAGTTTTACAGCATAATAATATAATATACAATAATTCAAGCGAAAGCAAAATTACTAATTATTAATTAAGTAATTAACAATGAATAATGGACAATTAACAATTTTGTTTACGCCAGAATTCAGAACTCACAAAAAGCGTCAAATTGAACAAAAACAATGGCAAATTAAAATGAAAGATTTATATAGAATATAAAATGTCGAATATCGAATATTGGGCAAGTTTCATTTTTAATATTTTTTTTGCTAACAGTTTAAAAAATAGATGCAAATTTATAAATATATGAAAGTTAAATGCCTTTAGGCATGACCTATAGGCATGCCCCCGATGGTAATCGGGGGT
>JAOZVK010000346.1 GCA_029938185.1 Bacteroidales bacterium
AACTAATAAAAAACTTAAATAAGCTATTTTTGCTCGTATTTTTATAAGCCCAGCTAGCCCGTCAGAAGTTGGGCAGTATAGTTTTTCAAGTAGTTTTAATCATAGAATTAAAGTAAAGATTAGCAAAACTTTATGTAACTTTGCGTCAAACTTTGTGTAACTTTGCGGTTAAAAAACTGCTAACTTAAAACTGGTAGCCAAAAATTATATTAAACTATTTAATATTAAAATTAGAAATAATTTCATTTAATTGTTGGGCATGTGTTGATAATTCTTCAGCACTTGCTGACAGCTCCTCGGCGGTAGCCATATTTTCGTTTGTTGTACTTGTGAGTTGTATTATTGAATTATTTATTGCCAGAACACCAGTCTGCTGTTCTTTACTTGCTGACACTATATTACTTACAAGTTTTGCACTTTTCAAAATTTTTGGTATAACTTTATCTAATTGCTTTGATGTTGTTTGTGAAACATTTTGATTATACATTGATAATTGTTCTATTTCTTCAGATGCAAGTAAAGTTTTATCTGCAAGTTTTCTAATTTCGCTTGCTACTACAGTAAACCCTTTTCCTGATTCTCCTGCTCGTGCTGCTTCTATTGATGCGTTTATTGATAGAATATCGGTTTTGTCTGCAATTTCAGAAATGATTTTTATTTTTTCGTTTATTTCATAAACAGATTCTAATGTTTGTATAATCATTTTTTTGCTCTGCTCCATACTTTTTGCGGAATTTGTTGTAATTTCACTTGTATTTTCTGCATCTTTGGTATTTGAATTTATCATTGCTAACATTTGTTCCATTGTTGTGGATATTTCTTCGGTAGTTGAGGCTTGTTCATTGGTGCTTTGAGTTATTTGTTGCGATATTAAAGATTGTTGATTGCTTGCGTGCGAAAGTTGCATTGCACTAATTTTTATTCTTTTAGCAACTTGTTTCATGTGAAGATTATGTGTTTCCATTTTTTTGTTATTTTCACTTAATAATTTCACTGAAGTATTTATAAATTTTGTAAAAAAATATGTTATTAAAAATATAAGAACTAATGTTATCATATACACAGGAAAACTTGTATCAGCATAAGATGCTATATTTGTGGGTAAATCAGGTTTTTTTATAATAAAAATAAATAAAGAGGTAATTAAAACAATGATTGAATTTATTATAAAAATAAAACGAATTGCAAACATAGCAGAGAATATAACAATAAACAGATTCGTATAAAATTCAGACATAAAAAAACTATAAACTGGATCATTGGTTAAATTAAAAAGCGTATCAAATGATATAAGCAAAGTTAAAAATAATGTTACTATGTTTCCTGCTAAGATAACTTTTCCTCTTTGTATCAGTAACAACACTATAATTGCAAGCACTATAACAGGTAATATTGCTACCAGAAAGTTAAATGTTCCACTTACAACATAGTAAACTGATAACAGTGTTGTTAATGTTCCGCCGACAAGCATAATTATCAACAGTATCTTTGATTTATCATAATCAATTTGCGATTTGTATTTGTAGTTTTTTAAGAAAAATTTAAATATTGCTTTCATATTTGAATTCTAAATTAGAATTATTAGTTTAATAATATTTAATTTGCATTATGTTTGACTTGGCTACCCGTCAGAAGTTGGATAGTCTTGTTTATCAGGTATTTCGTAACAGGATAAAAATCAATCCTGTTAATCCTGTCAAAAAATAAAATAATGTCCAATTATACGTGTAGCCTTTGACTTTGTTATAAAGCTTAGAATAACAAGTACAAATGGGTTAATTATTATTTGTGATTTGCCTTATTAAATTACATATTTCCAAGTCTAATCAAGACATTGGAAAGTGTTTACTGTAGCTTTTTAATTTTTAGGTTTTGATTATAAGTAGTTAAACAAAAGTTTTTCGACATTTACATTTGTTAAATTGCGTTTTGTTAGAGCGTTAAAAAATGCGTAAGCCACATTAAATAGGTTGAAGACCTTAGTTGATAGATTGTAAGGTCTTAGACCTATTTAGTCTCACTTAGGTAGATTGAGATTCTATTTTTAATAATTTTTTCTTTCCAAAGGGTTACCTTCTCCGTCTTTATAATCGCCTGTTAGTATTAATATTAAATCAACAAGAGTCCAAATTCCGCAGCCTCCAAAAGTTAATAATTGAGCTATACCTATTCCAATATCTCCTGTATAAAACCGGTGTGCACCAAATGGTCCAACAAATAAATTTAATAATAGTGTAGTTAGCCAATCTCTTCCTACGGCAGATAATTTTGCACCACACTGAATACATCTTGCATCTGTTTTATATGTTGAGTATCCACAATCCTGACAATAATTATCACCTTGTTTGGGTGGAACACCACATTCTATACATACAACAGCTTTGTCCGATATTTCTTTTCCACAATTTCTACAATACATTTTTTTTTAATTTTTAGTTAATAAAATTCAATTAAGGTCTTCGACCTATTTATTGTTACTTACGCATTAGTACAAAGATTATTTAATCAGTAAGTTATGAATAAGTAAGTTATGAATAAGTAAATGTCGAAAAACTTTTGTAACAGTACTTTGTATTAAAGTTAAAAGCAAATATATATTAAAAATAAATAAAATCCATTTAATTGAAAAAATAAAAATACATATATTTGCATAAAGGCACTCCTAAAAACTCGGGGTTCATAACTTTTTTAAACTTCAAAATTACGGTTTATTGCTGTATATTAGTATTATACAATTTAAAAGTAATACTAAAATCGAAATTTTTAGGAAAACACATTACATAAATATATTCATTAATTTTCAATAAGCTTAAAATATAAAATTAAATGAGAATAATTAATATAAAAAAAAGTATAATAACTATTTTACTTCTCGCATGTTCGTTTCTGAATCTAAAAGCTCAGTTTTATAATGGACACCAAATGGATTTTGGTAAAAACAGAGTTCAATACAACGATTTTTATTGGGAATACTATCGTTTCGACCGTTTTGATACCTACTTTTATCGTGACGGTAGAAAAATTGCAAAATATTCGCTCAAGTTTATCGAAAAAAAATTACCAGAAATAGAAAACTTTTTTGGTTTTCATCTAAGCAAACGAATTATATTTGTTATTTATAATAAACAGTCGGAGTTTAAACAAAGTAATATTGGATTGATTTCGGGCGATAGTCAATATAATACTGGAGGAGTCACAAAAATTATTGACAATAAAGTTTTTATATATTTCGAAGGTGATTATAAAAAATTAGAAAAACAAATAGCAGCAGCAATTGCCGAAGTTATTATCAATGGAATGTTATCTGGTACAAACTTAAAAGATAAAATTACCACTTCAACATTACAAAATATTCCCAATTGGTATATAAAAGGCTTAATTTCATATGTTTCTGAAAATTGGAGTTTTGAAATTGATGATAAAGTAAAAAATGGAATATTGAGTGGAAAATATGATAAATTTAATTGGCTTTCGGGCGAAGATGCAGCTTATGCTGGTCATTCTATATGGAATTATATTGCCCAAAATTATGGAAAGTCGGTTATTCCCAATATTTTATATCTAACAAGAATTAATAAAAATGCAGACAATGGCTTTGCATATATACTTGGTCTTAATATAAAAGAATTTACTCCTTTGTGGTTGGAGTATTATAAAAATTTATATTCAAAACAAATAAGCAATAAAAACCTTCCTAAAGAAGAAGGTAAAGCTATAAAAACAAAAAGAAACCTTGTTTATCAACAAGTTAAACTTAGTCCCGATGGTGAATATATTGCATATACAACAAATATAATGGGTAAACACAAAGTTTGGATATGTAATACAAAAACAGGTAAACGAAAAAAAATTATCAGACTTGAACACAAAATTGAACAAGAAACTGATTATTCATATCCAATATTGGGTTGGCATCCTAAGGGGCAAAAATTAACTATTATAAGTGAAGAAAAAGGAAATTTGGTACTTAGATACTATAAGGTTAAGACAAAAGAAAAAGAAGATATACTTCTTCATTACTTTGACAAAATTAATAGTTTTTCGTATTCGGATAATGGTACAAAAATGGTTTTTTCGGCTGTTTTAAAAGGACAAACAGATATTTTTGTATATAATATTTCGGCAGGAAGTAGCGAAAGAATTACACAAGATTTGGCTAATGATTTTAATCCAAGATTTATTGAAAAATCAGAAAAAATTATCTTTAATTCCGATAGGACAAGCGACACTATTGTTTTTGAAAAAAATGAATACGCTCCCATTGCAAGAACACACGATTTGTTTGTTTATGACTATAAAAATAAGTCGAAAATACTTAGAAGAGTTTCAAACACAAAATATATTAATGAAACAAAACCATATGGAATAAGCAAAAACAAATATGTTTACTTATCCGATAAAAATGGTATAATAAACAGAGAAATAGCCAGTTTCGATAGTAGTATCAATTTTATTGACACTACAATTCACTATAGATATTTTACTACAACATATCCATTAACAAACTATTCGAGAAATATAAACAGTTTTGATATTAACACAAAAAATAATTTAATAACAGAAATTTTATTTAATAATAAAAAACAGGATTTATATAAGAATGAATTGGATTTGAGCAAAAATTCAATAAAAGGAAAATATAGTAATACCGAATTTCGAAACAAAAAAACCAGAGCTTATATTGATGTTGATAGTTTGCTTAGTTTAGAAGCATACAGAGAAAAAAGACAAAAAGAAATTGCAGATAGTATAGCAAAACATGCTCCTGAGTCGATAAAACACCCTGATAGTACATTGATTAATATTAATCATTATGTATTCGAAAATGAAAAAATATATGCATATCATAAAGTTTTTAAAACAGATTCGACTGAGATTAAAAACAAAAAAGATAGTTTGGCTTTTCCTAAACAAAAAATATATCTAACTTCGTTTTATCCTAATTATTTGGTATCTCAAGTCGATTTTGGTTTTTTAAATGCATCATATCAGGTGTTTAATGGAGGTCCATTTTATTTTAATCCGGGACTAAATATTTTTATGAAAATTGGAACTAATGATTTATTTGAAAATTATAAGATTACAGGCGGATTTAGATTTGCTGGAGACCTCGAAAGTAATGAATATTTACTTAGTCTTGAGGATTTAAAAAACAGGTACGATAAACAATATATATATCACCGTCAAGTAATTAGTAGTTATTTTTCAAAAATAAAAACTCATAAATTGATGTATATATTGAAGTATCCCTTCAATCAAGTAATGTCATTAAAGGGAACTTTTAGTATGAGATATGATATTGCTACATTGTTAGCAACCAATAGTGCAACATTGGAGCAAGGTGATGCTTACAGGGTGTTTTCAAGTATTAAACTTGAATATATCTTTGATAATACAATAAGTTTAGGTCTGAATATTTATGAAGGTTTACGTTTTAAAATATTTAGCGAATTTCATCAACAGGTTTATGATAAATATGATGATATTTATGTTTTTGGTGCAGATTTTCGATATTATCTGAAAATTCATAGAAATTTAATTTTTGCAACTCGTTTTGCAGCAAGTACATCGTTTGGTAAAGGAAAATTGATATATTACTTAGGAGGAGTTGATAGTTGGACAGTTTTTTCGCAAAATAAAAGTGTTTTTGATACACTTGTTCGAATTAATCAAGACGAAAATTATGTTTATCAAGCAGTTGCTACAAACATGAGAGGCTTTAAACAAAATGTAAGAAATGGAACCAGTTTTGCAGTAATAAATACAGAAATACGCTGGCCTATTTTTCGATATTTTATAAATAGACCAATAAATTCGTCTTTTATTAATAATTTTCAGATTGTTGGTTTTGCTGATATTGGTTCGGCATGGTCGGGCTTATCTCCTTTTTCTTCTGAAAATGCATACAATAAAATTGTAATCAATAATTATCCAATTAGAGTAACAATTGATGTTGATCGTTCGCCATTTGTTCTTGGTTATGGTTTTGGTGTGAGGTCAAAAATATTTGGGTATTTTATTCGCTTAGATTGGGCGTGGGGGGTAGAAAAACAGGTGGTACAACCAAGAATGTTTTATTTTTCGCTTAGTCTTGATTTTTGACTCTTCGTGTCTTTTTATATTATACTTTCAATGGTTCAATTATTCAATGATACAATGGTACAAAATATTGAATAATAACATATAAAGATTTAATAAAAGTAAAGTTTTTAAGCTAATTTAGTATAGCCCACAAAAATATTTATGGGAAACGAAGCAAAGTCCGATAGGACGAAACTATTGTTAGCCCACAAAGATAT
>JAOZVK010000347.1 GCA_029938185.1 Bacteroidales bacterium
GATATATAAAAACAACACTTTTGTTTTTTTTATTATGCTGTTTATCAAGCGTAAACAAAATTGTTAATTATCCATTGTTCATTGTTAATTACTTAGATTATGAGTATCTTTCAAGTAAACTTTATTAATTTAAAACTTGCTATTGTTAAAAAAAAACTGTTTTTGTGAGTTCTGAGTTTGTCGTTGAATTCATTAATTACAACTAAAAATCAATAACATAAACGTTTACTGTCGGCGTGGCTTCAAGCCACACCGACAGTATTAAATAAACAACATGTAACAGACCAGTACATTATTTTTACTATTTCTACTTTCTTAATTGGTTACAATTGAGATAAGACAACATGTTTACTCAAGTACGTAAGGAATCGTTAAAAAATAACTTTCCGATTTGTTTTATGTAAAAGACTTATATTTAGGTGTAAACCAATTCGTAATTTATAATTCGTAATTTCCTAAGCAAACATTAATATGTCGAAGACCTTTACTCATATCTAAGCGCATTAATTGCTGGTTTTATAGCAGCTTTTGTTGTTTGTATAGCAACCATTATTATAGCAAAAATCAAGATTATAAAAGTTGCTAATATAAATACCCATAGCTCAATATCAGTCCTATAAGCAAAATTATCTAACCAGCTATTCATAGCAAAGTATGATATTGGCCATGCAACAAAATTGGCTGCTAATATTATTTTAACAAATTCAATTGATAATATTTTTACAATATTAAAAACAGAAGCCCCAATTGCTTTTCTTATTCCTATTTCTTTTGTTCTTTGTAATGTCAAAAATGATGTTAATCCCCACATACCTATACTTGTAATAAAAATAATCAGTATTGTATATAATATGGCAATTTTACCTAAAAGTTCTTCATTTTTATATTGTCTACTTAGTTTCTTTGTAAGATTTATATATTCAATAGGACGCTCTGAAGCATATGAGTTCCAAATTTTTTCTATCTTTTTAAAAATATATTTTTTCTTTTTAAGATTAATTTTAATAGCTACATAATTTGTTAAAGCAGATGTGTATTCATTTCGTTCATTTAAAGTTATAACAAGCGGACTAACTTTTTTATGCAAAGAGGTTATATTAAAGTTTTTTATTACTCCAATTACATCGCTTGATTTGTTAAATGTTTTAAATTTTTTACCTAATGCCTCTTCATTTGTTTTACAATTGAGGTGTTTTACCATTGCCTCGTTAATAATAATTTCATTATTATCATCAAGTATTTCGGAATCAAATGATTTATCAAAATTTTTTCCTGCTATAATTTTTATTCCAAAAGTTTTTATAAAATCATATCTAACACTCATTTCTGGATAAAATTGTGCAGTATCTTTCGGAAACCCAATAGGATAAAACTTTTGTCTATCATACTCTGTTCCAATAATTTTATACATAGCCGTAACACTCTGGACTCCTTTTATTTTTAATAGCTCTTCTTTAAACTCATCATAATCTGTTTCAATATCGGTATCGGTTACCGAAAGCAAAACTATATTTTCTTTATTAAAACCAAGGTTTGTACTGTTTAAAAACTTAACTTGTCTAAAATTTACTAATGCACTTATTATCATTATTGATGATATTGTAAACTGAATGAAAATAAGTATTTTTCTTGTATGTTTTCCCTTTTTTCCCTGTTTAACTTTATTTGTTAAAACATTAATTATCTTGTGTCTTGATAAATAAAATGCAGGATATATACCTGATATTATTCCTATAAATATTGTTATGATAATTAAGGAAAATACTATAATTGGTGAGAAAATACTAGATAAAGCAATATTTGTTCCTACCAAAATATTAAATGAACCAAGAGTTGCTTCTACAATAAATATTGCAAAAAACAAAGATATTAAACTAATAATAACAGACTCTATTAGAAACTGTATTATTAGTTTCTTACTTGAAGCTCCATGAACTTTTCTCAAACCTATTTCTTTTGTTCTATTACCTGAACTGGCTGTTGTTAAGTTTGCAAAATTTATTGATGCTATTATCATGATTATTATTGCAATAAATAACAATATATATATGTATATATTATTGTTATTGCGTTCAATTTCGAAATCCAAATTTGAGTTTAAATGAATATCTGTCAAGGGTTGTAGATACAGCGAGGTGTTTTCTTTTTCTGCATCATCAAAATGATTTGACACAAATTCGGATAGTTTGCTTTCAAGTTGTTCGGGCTTAATATCTTTTTTTAATAATATATAAGTCCAACATGGATTCCAAACCCATGAAGCATAATCATCAATATGATAATATTTTTTTAACGCTTTAAATGAAACTAAAATATCAAATTTAAAATGCGATTGCAAAGGTACATCTTTAATAACGCCTGTTACTTCGAGTGGAAATGCATCTTTTAGCATCAAAATTTTACCTATTGGATAATCGTTTCCAAAATATCTGTTAGCAGTTTTTTGCGTGATTACTATTGAGTTTGGTTTTCTGAGAGATGTTTCTTTATTTCCATAAACAAAATCGTAGTCAAATATTTCAAAAACAGATGAGTCTACATAAAATAATTTTTTTTCATTAAAATATTTTTCTTCATATTTAACAAAATGGTATGGGTCTTGGAAGTTAAAAAAACGTACTACATTTTCAACAATATCAGGATAGTCTTTTTTTAAACTACTAGCTAATCGGAACGGGCTACTCGAATATTCAATTTTAATTCCTTCTTTGCTATAAACATTTACAACTCTGTAAATTTGTTTGTGCTTTTTGTGGTATTTATCATAGCTAAGTTCATCTAATAGATATAAACCGGTCATAGCAAATACTGATATTCCAATTGCTAAACCTAAAATATTTATTATTGAAAATACTTTGTGCCTTACTAAATTTCTAAATGCTATTTTAAAAAAGCTTTGAAACATTAAATTCCAAATTAAGGTCTTCGACCTATTTAATAATGTTAGAAGTATGCTATTAATCAGCAAATAGTAACTTTAAGGTCTAATACCTATTTTTATGAAACGTTTTTGCTGTTAATTAGTAACTTACGTTGATAAAAAGCGGAAGAACTTTTGTAAGAGTATTTACAATTAAGTTACTATCCAAGCTTAATGAAAAATAGCCAAAAAAACTAATTCACTAAAGATACTATAAGTTTTTTACCTTTATATGTTTTTTGGAAATATTTTTTATCATTAAATATTTTATAAAAAGCGGTTCTTTTAAACTTAGGATAACTATCTAATACATCTTTTATTACTGAACTTGCTAACATAGCATTATCATTTGCCTTAGTAAGTTCATGTATTACAGCCTTACGAAGTTTTATTTTTTTTTCAGGTTCTTGACTAACAACCCTTTTAATCTTTGGATGGTATTCAAAATCTGTGTATTTGTCTTTCCATTCATGCAGCACATACAGACCTGTTGTTGTTTTGTCACATAATTTACCTATAAAAGTTTTTATTGAACTTTTTTTAGCTTTTGGCCATCTATCTAAAGCAACTTCTGTAATATCGCTGAATGTACTTGGTTTACCCAATATCAATATTGAGTTTCTAACAAGGTCTTCCAATTTTTCGTTAATTGCTCCCCAACTTCGCAAATACCAGTACCCTGTTTTAAATCTAGGTACAAATCTTTGATCACCTGCTAAGGATAAACTGTGTCTATTATATATTTTTCTTCCTTCAAATTCTTTTAGTCTATAATTAATTTCATTTGCTATATTGTCTATATACATTGCTTCGCCAGTTTCTAATAGAATCCTGTATGCTCTATCTCTTGAGTTAGTGAGCTTTTCGAAACGCATTTGATAATGTTCAATATTTTCTATAAATATAGGTTCTATTTCAGGCAGAATTTCCAATGATCTTATTATTAAATTATAATCAATATTTCTAAATTGTTTGTTAATAATTTCAACTATATCTGTTTTTTTCAATGGTTCAACCTCAATTCGTAGTAATAATAATATTTGCTTTGAAATATCTACAAATTGTTTTCTTAGCTCTGATTTAACAAAATAAAAATTTGTACTTGTAAAATAAGTTTCAAACTTTTTACTTTTTTCAATTTTAAATGAATTAAGCAAAAATGCAAGTATTGCTTCATTATTTTTATTTAGTTCTATATTGAAATCTTTTGTGATAATATCATTTACTGTTTTGCTTGAATGAATATCATTCTTTAATAATACTTCTCTAAATTTATTGATGGGTTCTAATGATTTTTTATTACAGTAACATTTTTGTTTTTCGAGTACAGTACCACTTAATAATATGTAAAACATATTTCTTAGTTCTTCGAGTCTTTGTCTTACTCTTTCGGTAGATATATCAAATTCTTTTGCTACTTGGTCTCTACCTTTTATTTCTTTTCCAACCATTCCGTAACTGACCCAAAGCATTTCTTTTAATCTTTTTTTTGAAAAAAATATTTCTAAAAAGTCAAATACTATATTTTGGAATATTGAAATAATATTTATATTTTTAATATCTTGATTTATAGGGAACTCAATATTACCGTTCCTTCTTTTTAAATCATATATTTCACTTTGATTTTCATCAATATATTCTTTTAGTTTACGAAACTCGCTTAACACTTTTACTCCCACTCCATGTATTTTTTTAAACTTATTTTCATCTAATTTTCTAAGAGTACCAATACTATGTACATTGTTTGCTTTTAATTTAGAAAATAAAATATTAGGAATTTCAAAACTAATTATATCTAATTCAACTTCATTTATATTATGCCCCATGTATTTATAATTTTTTTAAGATCTTTGACCTATTAATATTGCTTACGCATTCTATTAATATTCTAATAATATGCAATTTAACAAAATATGAATATCGAAAAACCTTTGTTAGACTATTTAATTATTGTATAAGCAATTTTATTTTTAACAATACAATAAATTGATATTCAAATTAAAATAAATAATGTCTTCAATTTATTTAATGCAATTAGACAAATGTTATTTTATTTGAGATATGAAATTTTTAATAAAATACTTATCTAATTTTACTTTACGAATTTAAAAGATGCTAAAAATAAGATGTTTAGCATTCAATTTATTGTAGTTCAAAAAAATAGTTATACTTTCAATGGTTTAATTATTCAATGATACAATACCCTGATTAATAACTTATAACATTTATATAAAAGTAAAATTCTTTAGCTAATTCAGTATAGTATTTTGAATTTCTATTTCTCAAGTTTTTTTACCCTGAAAGATAAGCATTAACATGGGGCAAAGCCCTATGTATAAATGCATTCATAAGCAATAAAATACATTGCATAGTTTTTTTATGAATACATTTAATTATTAAATACTAATAAAAATGATTTAATAGTTTAATTATCAAATACTTTTACTTTCGTAAAGTAGAACTAATACCATTATAATATTAATCAATTTTTACATTTACAAATATAATGTGTTTTGATTAATATCACAAATATATTTTATTTTTTATTAAAATATATATTGATTTTTTTACCTATTTGTTATTTATTAATCAATTATCAAATGATAGCTTATGTTCGTAAACGTACAATATCATTTCGATATCGAACATATTATTTCTTCAAATAAAATATATAAAGCTTAAAATCAATAAATTGCTAAGTGGCATATAAATTGAATACGAAAAATGATTTGACTCCACAAAGTTTTTTTATTTTTCGTATAAAATCTTCGACCTAATTTAATGTGGCTTATATATTATTTCAAACATTCGTTATATAGTTAATTGTGCGAAAATAAATATTGAAAAAGTTTGACCTGTGCAATCAAAAAGTCCGATAGGACGAACTATTGTAAACCCACAACGATAGTTGTGGGAATAGAGCAAAATAGTTCGTCCCTTGAGGGACTTTATGTCATAAGTTCTTTTAATACCACTATTAAGGTCTTCGACCTATTTAATGTGGCTTACGCATTCTATTAATGTTCTGATAATATGCAAATTAATAAAACATAAATGTTGAAAAACTTTTGTTAGACTACTTATCATCGTGGTTTAACAATAGTCGTTGTCCTTACGGACTTTTGATTGCACAGTTTGAAAAACTTTTGTTAAACGACTTACTAAGAAAATTAGGCTACCCGTCAGAAGTTGGACAGTCTTGTTTATCAGGTATTTCGTAACAGGATAAAAATCAATCCTGTTAATCTTGTTAATCCTGTCAAAAAATAAAATAATGTCCAATACTATTCGTGTAGCCGAAAATTAAATAAGAATGAGACTGTTCACTTTTCACACAATACATAAGTACTGAATATCAGATAATTAAAA
>JAOZVK010000348.1 GCA_029938185.1 Bacteroidales bacterium
AAAAACTTTTTATTATTATTATAATATCTCTACTTTTGTATTTATCTATTATTCAACCATTTCTATTTTTGTGAAATAATTTTATTTTACAAAAAGTGTTTTTATATTTAAGTAATTATTTGAATATAAGTGAAAAGTAACTATTGAGAAGTCCATTATCCAAATATAAATAAACCATAAAAAAAGCATCAAAAAGTAACTATTGAGAACTTACAATTGAGAACTTACAATTGAGACGAATCCAAATAATATATATTTAATTAGTCATTTATAACAAATATTATAATTCTCAATAACAGTGTATTAATAAAAGACATGGGGGTTCTATAATAGTGACTTGATACCATGGTGTTAAATCAGACGATATGTATAACTGTCATAATCGCTAAAAAGAAAAAAAATGAAAAAAATAAAGATAAAAAACTTCGTTTTTTTATCTTTGTATTTTAATCAAAAATATATGTCATTATTCCAAAAATCAGTAACAAACAAATATATCAAAAACCTTGATACCGAGAAGGTAGATAAGGCTTTTGAGAAATTTCAAAAATTCTACGGTGATAAATTGAGATTAGTAAATATAATGCAACTCAAAGAAGAAAATTACCAAGAAGGATTTCTGCGTGAAATTTTTGTGGAAACTTTGGGATATACAATAAACCCAGACAAAGATTACAATCTGACAACAGAATACAAGAACCAAAAAGATGCACGAAAGGCAGACGGAGCAATTATTGATTCAAGAGGGCATGCCCCCTTGGCAATTGGTGTAATTGAACTAAAATCAACAAAAACCAAAAATCTTGAAAGTATAAGAGAGCAGGCATTTAGTTACAAAGTAAATCAGCCAGGTTGCAAATATGTAATAACTTCAAACTTTCAGAGTTTACGATTTTATGTTGATAATGCTACCGAATACGAAGAGTTTAATCTGTTTAGGCTCGATAAGAAACAATTTAAACTTTTGTATCTTCTTTTAAGCAAAGAAAGTATTTTTAACGACTTACCCGAAAAACTAAAAAACGAAACAAAATTCCATGAAAATAATATTTCGGACAGACTTTATAAGGATTACAAACATTTTAAAGATGGAATATTTGAAAGCATTGTAAAAAACAATCCCCAATATGATAAATTAACGCTTTTTAAAAAGTCGCAAAAACTTCTTGACAGATTTTTATTTGTCTTCTTTGCCGAAGATTGCGGATTAATTCCACCAAATACGATTAGTAAAGTTGTATCGGATTGGAAAAATTTAAAGAAACTTAATTATTACCAGCCACTTTACAAGTTATTCAAAGATTATTTTTCGTATCTCGATAAAGGAAAAAACATTGAAGACTGGGGACAGATACCTGCATACAACGGTGGTCTTTTCAGGAGTGATGAAATACTTGACAATCCGGAATTTAAAATTGATGACATTGCTCTTGAAAAAGACAGCTTGACACTTTCTGCCTATGATTTCAATACCGAAGTGGACGTAAATATTCTTGGTCATATTTTTGAACATTCATTAAATGAAATTGAAGAAATTACAGCCGAATTATCGGCAATCGCCGAAACAAAGGGGCATGCCCCCTTGTCGTCGCATGTTCCTGTGATTAGTAAACGAAAAAAAGACGGTGTATTTTACACACCCAAATATATTACAAAATACATTGTAGAAAATACAGTCGGCACACTTTGTAACGAAAAAAAAGAAGAGTTACAGATTAATAATTTACTTATTGATGAGAATTACCGTCGCACGGCGACAACAAGGAGGCATGCCTCCTTGTCGGAAAAAGGCAAAAAACTTTTTAAAACACTAAACGACTATAAAGATTGGTTACTAACTTTAAAAATTCTTGACCCTGCTTGCGGAAGTGGTGCATTTTTAAACCAAACTCTTGATTTTTTGATTGCCGAACACAAGCAAGCCGATGACTTATTACTGGAATTAACAGGCGACAAACTCGGATTGTTTGATACTGACAAATCAATTCTTGAAAACAATATTTACGGTGTAGATATTAACGAGGAAAGTGTTGAAATTGCAAAACTTTCATTGTGGTTACGCACAGCACAAAAAGGCAGACCTTTATCCGATTTATCAAACAGTATAAAATGTGGAAATTCACTTATTGACGACCCCGAAGTTGCAGGTGATAAGGCTTTTGACTGGAACTTAGAGTTTAAAGAAATTATGGATAATGGCGGTTTTGATGTGGTTGTTGGTAATCCTCCTTGGGGCAGTAAAATTACACCTACAGATAATAATTTTATTGCGGCTAAATATAAAATTTCAACAAAAAACCTTAATCTTTTTTTACCTTTTATATACTTGTCTTACAATATTGTAAAACAAAAAGGAATTTCTCATTTGCTAATACCAAAAGTTTTTATAAAAAACGCAAGTTACACAAACACAAGAAGTTTTTTATTGAAAAATACTTCAATAATACACCTTGTAGATTATGGTATATTTCCTAAGGTTGCTTCTGAAACAATTTCTGTATCTTATTCAAAACAGATAAAATTAGATAAAACAAAAATAGTAAGCTATCAAGATTTGAATAATTATAAAGCACATGAAATCAAAACTCAAATTTTTTATCAAAATCCTATTTTAGCTTTCTCTTTTCAAATAAATAATGAAAAAGCTATATTATTAAAAAAAATAAGAAATAAAAGTATCCACTTATCAGAAGTAGTAAAAATAAAAAGAGGCATTGAAACAGGGCAAAATTCGGATTTAATAAAGTGTGATAATTGTGGAGCTTATAATGTTATTTCCTCAAAATATTATTCAAAGAAAACATCTGTTTGTAAAGTTTGTAATAAGAAAATAAATACTGAAACAACTATATCTGTTAGCAAAAGAAAAATTGATAATTTTTATACCGTCCGTTGTCTAAGCGGTCGTGAAGTTAATCGTTATTCCGTAAATAATTATTATTACATTCCTAAGCAACTTAAAGCAATAAATTATAAAAATAATATTAACGTCGAAAAAATATTTATAAAAAGAATATCTACAAATATACAAGCTGTTTTTTTTCCTGAAAATAATAATACATTATCATTTAATACATTATATAATTTATATGATTTTAAACTCAATCCTTTATTTATTCTGAGTATTATAAATTCTAAATTGTTATATTTTTACTACGAACTTGATTATAATCTTGGAATGAATTTAACAACTCAAATAACGATTGAATATTTAAAAACAGTTCCAGTAAAAGATATTTCAAAAGTAAACCAACAACCTTTCATTAAAAAAGCAGATTTAATGCTTTCCCTAAACAAAGAATTACAAACCAAATCCGAAAAATTCATAAAACGTATAAAAGCCAATTTGGAAGTTGCCAAACTTACCAACAAACTAAAAAATTTCTACAATTTTGATTTTAAAATTTTTGTTTCGGAACTTAAAAAGCAAAAAATAAAACTCTCTTTCAAACAACAAGACGAGTGGGAAGATTATTTTGATAGTTACAAACAAGAAATAAATAACTTGCAACATCAGATAAACCAAACAGATAACCAAATTGATAAAATGGTTTACGAACTATACGAATTAACAGAAGAGGAAATTGAAATTGTGGAAAAATCAGTGAAGTAATGTCAAATTTACAACACTAAATAAGAACAAAAATAATGGAACATAATATTGAGCAACTAAAAAACTCTGTTTTTGAGAGTATAAAAAAAATAAATCAAATTGGTCAAGAATATTGGTCAGCACGAGAGATGTACAAGGTACTTGATTATAAAGATTGGCGTAAATTTGTAAATGTAATAAACAAAGCAAAAGAAGCTTGTATAAACTCCGAACAACAAGTAGAAAACCATTTTGCCCAAGTGGACAAAATGGTTCGTATTGGTTCAGGAGCCGAAAGAAATGTTGGTGATTTATTTTTAAGTCGTTATGCATGTTATTTGATTATTCAAAATGCCGACCCTAAAAAAGAAGTTGTTGCATTAGGACAAACTTATTTTGCAATTCAAACACGAAAACAAGAACTTGCAGACCAAGAGTTTGATTTTAACAAGAAAACAGAAGAAGAAAAACGTCTTTTTTTAAGGCAGGAAATGGTTGAACACAACAAACAACTTGCCGAAGCCGCTAAAAATGCAGGAGTAATAAAACCGATAGAATATGCAATTTTTCAAAACTGGGGATATAAAGGACTTTACAATGGTTTAGATGCAAAAGGCATACATAAAAATAAGGAATTAAAGAAAAGTCAAAATATTCTCGACCACATGGGAAGTACAGAACTTGCAGCAAATCTTTTTAAAGCAACCCAAACCGAAGAGAAACTAAAAAGAGACAATGTAAAAACTAAAAACAAGGCAAATGAAACACATTATGAAGTAGGAAAAAAAGTTCGTAAAACAATTGAAGAACTCGGCGGAACAATGCCTGAAAATTTGCCTGTTGCTGACAGTATAAAAAAACAACTTAAAGAAAAGAAACAACAGAAAAATTTAAAAGATAAAAACGACAAATCTTAGCTTAAATAGTTTGCGAATTAACAAAAGACGAAATTGAAATTGTGGAAAAATCTGTGAAATAAAAAATATGAATGATAAAATATCACCAAAATATCAAATGCAACTAATTGATGAAATCGAAGAAGAAATTTGGTCTCAATATTCATCATATAAAAAAGTTGAAGCTTATATTAATAAATGGTATGAAGCTGACCAGTATGGAAATTGGCAAAATTTCCCAATTATAAAAAAAAATAAGGGCGAGATTGACTTATTTAAGACATTACATGAAGTAGATGGCGAAACATTATTAAAAATTGCTATTGATTTAGGAGTAGAAACACCTGATTTTATTCCTTCAATTCCTACTTTTAGAAATGCAATTAAGTCAAGCTATGAAACTGCAAGCCAAACATTTGAAAAAGCATTAAGACAAATTGAAGAAAGTCCCGAAACAGCAATTGGCTTAGCTAATTCAGCTCTCGAAAGTATTATTAAAGAAATTTTAAAAGATGATAGCATAAAAATAAAATTAGATACTAAAAAAACTCTTTATAAATTAACAATTGATATTTTAAAAGAATTTCAATTATTCCCAAATGGGAATATGTTGAATGAAATAAAAACAATTGGTAGTTCTTTGCTTGCAATAAATCAAAGTATAGAGAAATTAAGAAGTGAAAAGACAGATTTTCATGGAAAGACAAAAGATGATTATATTATAAAAGACTCTTTATATACATATTTCACAGTTAATAGTGTAGCTACAGTTGGGTTGTTTCTTATGTCATTTTATAAAAACAAATTTTTAACCGCAAAACAGAATATTGCCGAAACAGAAGAAGATGATTTGCCATTTTAAAAATCAATAAAAATGAAGAAACATAAAATTGAATGGACAGAGCAAACATGGAATCCTTCGGCAGGTTGTACAAAAAAAAGTTCTGGTTGTAAAAATTGCTATGCCGAAACTATGGCAGTTAGATTAAAAGCAATGAAAGTTGTAGGTTATGAAAACGGTTTTGATTTTAATATTGTTCCAAGCCGTTTAAACGACCCTTTTAAAAAGAAAAAACCAACTGTCTTTTTTGTTAATTCAATGAGCGATATTTTCCACGAAAATATGCCGATTGAATACTTAGATAAAATTTTCAAAGTCATAGAACAAACGCCCCATCATACATATCAAGTATTGACAAAACGAGCAAATAGAATGTATGATTATTTATCAAAAAGAGATATACCAAAAAATATTTGGCTTGGGGTTACAGTCGAAAACAAAAAAGAAGGTCTGCCGAGAATTGATAGATTAAGAAATCTAAAAGCAAGTGTTTTGTTTTTATCAGTAGAGCCTTTACTTGAAGACCTTGGCAAAATTAATCTTAAAAATATTGACTGGGTAATTGTTGGAGGCGAAAGTGGAAACCGTGCAAGAGCAATGGAAGAAAGTTGGATTTTAAACATAAAAAAACAATGTAAAAAACAAGATATTGCATTCTTTTTTAAACAGTGGGGAACTTGGGGGGCTGATAAAATAAAACGAAACAAAAAAGAAAACGGAAAAACACTAAACGGTCAAATTTGGCAAGATTATCCTGAAATTATTGAACAACAATATGCAACTGTCTGATTGCAATAGCAGTTTCCGAGTACACCATGAGAAAACGCAGTTTTCTTAAATTTGATTGGACAAAAAATATTATTATTCTCATCAAAACTTATTTAGTTAAATACTGGAATAAGCTCAGAACTCACAAAAAGCGTCAAATTGAACAAAAACAATGGCAAATTAAAA
>JAOZVK010000349.1 GCA_029938185.1 Bacteroidales bacterium
AAATGTTTTAATAGTTTAATTATCAAATAGTTTTAAGTTCGTAAAGTAGAACTAAGCTAATATTTTTTTTTAATTATTCTTATTAATTCTACTTTAGGAAGTTAAAAAAAAATAATAAATTTTGCAATTTAAGTTTTTAATATTATAATTGAAGTTAATTATTATCTTTTATTAAAAAAATCTAAACTTATTTAAATTAACATTCAAATGAAAATAGTAAAATTTTTTTTCGCAAAAGTTTTAAATATCAAATATTCAGACAATTGTATTTCAGATTACGTTAAAAGATTTAGTAAATATTTTAAGTCACATAGATACGACAATACAAACACAGCAAAAAACTACTGTATTAAGACATAAATTGATTAAGTTTACAAATGTAATAATTTGACAGGATTTACATGATTTTAAACATGTAAATCTTATCTAAGTAATACTAAAGAAACTTATGACTAATTTCAGTAGTCTAAGTAAGTGAACAGTTAAAAGCTAAAAGTTTGCTTGCGCTTGCCATTATATGCAATTTACAATTTATCAATCATTATGGTACAATATACTATCGAAAAAATAAGTAAAATAGTCGATGGTAAAGTCTATGGTAATAGGCAAACTATTATTAAAGATATACTTACCGATAGTCGAAATTTTATTTTTACAAAAGAAACATTATTTTTTGCTATTTGTGGCGAAAGACATAATGGTCATAACTTTATATCGGATTTATTTAATAAAAATATTAGAAATTTTGTTATCGAAAAAAAATATGCATTTGATTTGCTAAAAAAAAAATATGATGCAAATTTTATTATAGTTGATAATAGTATGGAGGCTATTCAAAAACTATCAGCATATCATCGAAAACTTTTTGACATTCCAATAGTTGGTATCACAGGAAGTAATGGAAAAACTATTGTAAAAGAATGGATTTTTCAATTAATAAAAAACAAAGCAAATATAATAAGAAACCCTAAAAGCTATAATTCGCAAATAGGAGTACCGTTATCAGTGTTTCTGCTCGTAAATAATAGTAAGTTGGGAATTTTTGAAGCTGGAATATCTCAAAAAAATGAAATGCAAAAGCTACAAAAAATTATTAAACCTACAATTGGAATTTTTACAAATATAGGCGAAGCCCATCAAGAAAATTTTAATAATTATATTGAAAAAATTACTGAAAAACTTAAACTTTTTAAAAATTCAAAACTATTAGTTTATAATAAAAATAATACTGTTCTAAGCAAGGAAATACTAAAATTTAGTACAAAAAATAAAATCAAATTATTTTCGTGGTCAGCAACATGCAAAAATGCTGATATAAAGATTATTAAAATAATTATAAAAACTAATTATACAAAAATAAATATTGAATATCAAGAAACTTACTTTTCAATAAAAATACCATTTACCGATAAAGCTTCAATAGAAAACTCAATGCATACTTTGGCATTTATTATTCATTTTTTTTCAATTGATTATGCAAAAAAATTAAATTTCGAAAACTTAGTTCCTATCAGTATGAGATTGGAATTTAAAAAGGGAATAAACAATTGTTTAATAATAAATGATAGTTATAACTCTGATTTTTCGTCCCTTAAAATTGCATTAGACTTAATGCTTCAACAAAACTATAAATCAAATATTGTAGTTTTATCGGATATTCTACAAAGTGGTAAAACTCCAGAATTGCTTTATAGCGAGATTGCTAAAATGATAAACAAGAGTAATTTATCAAAATTTATTGCAATTGGTAAAGAAATTGGTAGGCATAAAAAAATGTTTAAAGTAAAATCATATTTTTATAACAGAACCGAAGATTTTATAAAAATACTATATAATCACAATTTTAATAATGATGTAATCTTGATAAAAGGTTCTCGAAAATTTAAATTTGAAAAAATAACCAGAAGTTTACAATTACAGTCGCACCGAACTGTTTTAGAAATTAATTTTGAAGCAATAATAAATAATCTTAATTTTTTTCGTTCGCTTTTAAAAACTGAGGTAAAAATTATGATTATGGTTAAAGCATTTTCGTATGGTAGTGGAAGTTTCGAAATTGCTAAACTTTTGGAACATCACAGAGTCAGTTACTTTGGTGTTGCATATGCCGACGAGGGGGTTGTATTGCGAAAAGCTGGCATTATTACTCCAATCATGGTAATGAATCCGGATTTTGCAAGCTTCAATAAAATTATTAAATACAATCTGGAACCTGAAATATATAGTTTCGAACTACTCGAAAATTTTAATAAAGTTCTGATTAGTTCGGGTATACAAAAAGCTTATATACATATAAAACTTGATACTGGTATGAAACGTTTAGGCTTTAGTATAAACGATACTGATAAATTAATATTGAAACTTAGAAAATATAGAAATATTCAAATTAAATCAATTTTTTCACATCTGGTAGCATCGGATGACAAAAAGCATGATAAATTTACACAAAAACAAATAAAAAAATTCACAAAATTTTGTAATGAAATTCAGTCAAATATTAACTATAAATTTATAAGACATATATTAAATTCTTCGGGAATAGAACGATGGCACACTGCTCAGTTCGATATGGTTAGACTTGGAATTGGTTTATATGGTATTGGTTCAGAAAATCAGAATAAATTAATGAATATAAGCACACTTAAAACAAAAATATCACAGATTCGTAAAGTCAAAAAAAATACAACACTTGGATATTCGAGAAAATGGAAAGTAACAAAAAATTCAAGAATTGCCACAATACCAATTGGTTACGCCGATGGACTTAATAGGCTTTTAAGTAATGGTGTGGGCAGGGTGCTTATAAATAATAAATTTGCCCCAATAGTTGGAAATATCTGTATGGATATGTGTATGATAGATATAAGCGAAATTGATGCAAACGAAGGAGATGATGTAATAATATTTGGTGACAAATACTCAATTACTAAACTTGCTGATTTGCTTAACACAATTCCCTACGAAATACTAACAGGTATTTCACAAAGAGTTAAAAGAATTTATTTACATTAGGTTTGCTACCTGTTTAATGTAGCTTATGCATGATATATACTTAGTGAAAAATACCCATTTTTTTTATTATTAATTATCATTAGTTATATTTGTGCGTTTTAAAAATAAAAATAATTATTAAAGAAAGTTAGGAGTGCTTTTAAAACTCTAAATTCAAGTTTTTTTGAGTGACAATAAAAACAATAATACAAAATATTTAATATGGTAAATATCAAATCAATAAAGACAAAGCAGTATATTAAATTTGTAATAGCCTTAGTTTCATACCTATTAATGGTTTATTGGATTGGCAATTATTGGCTACTTTTGGGTCTACCAATAATTTTTGATGTATATATCTCAAAAAAAGTTAACTGGGCTTTTTATAAAAAAAAGGATATTAAAGATAAACGTAAAAAAAACGCAGTTGAATGGATTGATGCTTTTATTTTTGCATTGGTTGCTTCGACATTAATAAAAATATTTTTCTTTCAACTATATGCAATTCCTACTTCATCATTAGAAAAAACCTTGTTAGTGGGCGATAGATTAATTGTTAGTAAAGTTAGTTTTGGTCCACAAATACCTAACACACCATTGTCGTTTCCATTGGTACACAATACACTACCTTTAACAAATTCTGTAAATTCATATCTTGAATGGATAAGTTGGCCATATAAAAGATTAGCTGGTTTATCAAAAATTAAAAATGATGATATAGTAGTATTTAATTTTCCTGTTGGCGACACTATTCTGGTTGGACACGAAAATCCCGATTATTATGCTTGGGTTCGTGAAGGCGGACGTAGTAATATTCTTAAAAATTATAAAATTAAGGTTCGCCCAATTGATAAACGTGAAAACTATGTTAAAAGATGTGTATGTATACCTGGAGATACCTTAAAAATAATAGATGGGCAAGCATATGTAAATGGCAAGAAACAAAGAAAAGTTGAAGGAATTCAATATAATTATATATTCGAAACTGATAACGTACCTATTAATCCAAAAACACTTATGAATTTTGGAATAGCAAAAGATGACATTAGGTTTTCGGCTGATAGCAGGTATAAATTAATTTTACCTTTAACTGATGAAATGGTTCAAAAAATCAAAAAATTCCCTAAAGTAAAATTGACTAAAATGCTAAATCCAAAAGGTATTTATGATTCTCGTATTTTTCCACACAATGAAAAATATAGATGGAACGAAGATAATTTTGGTCCATTATATATTCCAAAAAAAGGAACTACAATTAGTATAAATCTTGATAATTTACCTTTATACCAACGAGTAATTGCTGTATATGAGAATAATGATATGCAAATAAAAGATGGTAAGATTTTTATTAATGGTAAAGAAACTGATAAATATACATTCAAAATGGACTACTACTGGATGATGGGAGACAACAGACACAACTCGGCAGATGCAAGGGCTTGGGGGTTTGTTCCAGAAGATCATATTGTTGGTAAACCAGTTTTAGTATTTTATTCTTTAGATAAAGACAAGTCATTTATTAAAAGCATTAGGTGGGATCGTATATTCAAATTAGTACACAATGATTAAGGTCTTTGACCTAATAAATATTGTTTTTGCATAATATGCGTAATATGATATTCAACTCAGTACTGAAACATGTCATTAGTTTCTTTAGTATTACTTAGACAAGATGCCAATACTATATGTGTAGTGTAGCCACCACAGAGTAACACAGAGTTTTAATTAGGTGCGTCTATAAAGTCAATAAAATCGCAAAGCGATGACCTATTGGTAACCCACGATGGTAATCGTGGGCTGATAACAAGCCAATTACATAAATGCCTTTAGGCATGACCTATAAAATTGCTGACTTTATGGACGCACACTAATTAGGTCAAAATATGCAATCAAAAGTCCGATAGGACGAAACTATTGTAAACCCACAACGATAAGTTGTGAGAATAGAGCAAAATAGTTTGTCCCTTGAGGGACTTTATGTCATAAGTTCTTTTAATACCACGATTATCATCGTGGTTTAACAATAGTTGTCGTCCTTACGGACTTTTGATTGCACAGTTCGAAACTTTGCGGTTCAAAAGTGGCTAACTTAAAACTGGTAGCCAAAAATCATATTAATTTTATTATTTTAAATAATCTAATATTTCATCATTTGAAAGAATTTTAATATTAGTAACTAAGAAATTTGGAGACAAGAAATCTCCAAACTGATTTATTTCTTCAATAGCTAATCGAAATATTTTTTGTAACGAATCTGATATTTGAACTAAACAAGTTATTGTAAAATAGTTATAATCAGTAAAACTTAAATTTTCAATATCTACATTATTATTTTTAAGTATAAAATTTAGTTCTTTAACTACCTGTTCTTTTTGAAATTTATTTAGAGTTTCTTCATTTTTTGTAGTTAGAACAAGAAAATATCTAAGTTTAGTCCCTTTTCCTCCCAAACCTGTTGAAATAAAAACTTTATTTTCATCTAATAGACTACTTTCAAGCAATATACGGCTTTCTTGTAATGCCAATATAGCCCAGTTTTCTAATTCTTTATCAGGATTTTTCAAGTATTTTTCAATTGTTCTAAAAATTTCAACATCTTCTATAGATGACAATTGAACGAGCATTTTCTTTTTTTCTTCGATAGGAACTGTTTTGTCAAACAAAATATTTTTATTATCAAATAGTTTTTGTTTATCAACTTTCCCTTTATGTTTTTTAGAATATTCAAAATATTCTATTTGAACATTAATGTCTACTTGATATTCTAATATATTGAAATTGTTTGGAATATCAGTAAATAATCTCTGAATATTATCAAATAAATTATCATTATCTGTCATTTGCTTTATTTAATTAGTGTTAAGGTATTCACCTATTTTATGTTGTTTATTCACGATAAGGTCTTCGACCTATTTAATGTGGCTTATGCATTATTATAAATTGCTATTATGTAGCCAATTATACAAAAACAAATGCCTAAAAATTTTTGTAACAGTACTTATAAGTAATTAACAATGAACAATGGATAATTAACAATTTTGCTTACGCTTGATAAACAGCATAATAAAAAAAACAAAAGTGTTGTTTTTATATATCGACCTACTTATTATTAATTAGTGTCGATCCATAAAGTCAATAAAATCGCAAAGCGATGACCTATTGGTAACCCATTATGGTACTCGTGGGCTGATAACAAGCTAAATACAGAAATGCCTTTAGGCATAGACCTGGTCTTATAAAAATACGAACAAAAATAGCTTATTTAAGTTTTTTATTAGTTCCTAA
>JAOZVK010000350.1 GCA_029938185.1 Bacteroidales bacterium
AATCATTATATCGAAACAAAGTTTTCCTTACGCAGTGCTGTTTTTATTAATGTCTATATATATGCGAATTGATTCAGTAATGATTGAACGCTTGCTTAGTGATGGTAAAATTTATGCAGGTATTTATGCTCAGGCATATAGACTAATTGATGCATTATCTGTAATACCTTTTTTATTTGCTGGTTTGCTGTTACCAATATTTTCATCAATGATTAAAAGTAATAAAAAAATAGAAGATTTAATAAAGTTTTCATTTAATATTTTATTAATACCAACAATTATTCTGCTTATACCTATAATTGTATATAGCGAAAATATTATGGATATACTATATATAAAATACCAATCTATCTCTGCCAAAATTCTAATTGTATTAATTATTGGTTTTATTCCTATTTCGTCAAACTATATTTTCGGAACATTACTAACAGCCAATGGTAGTCTTAAAAAATTGAATTCCATTGCTATACTAAGTGTTACGATAAATATTATACTAAATTATTTTTTAATTAAAAATATGTTTGCTTTGGGTGCGGCATTAGCAAGTGTAATAACAAATTTGTTTTCTGCAATTTTACAATTTATTGTTGCTAAACAAATATTTAAAATCAAAATAAACTATAAGCAAGTTATAAAAATAATTTTATTTCTTGTTTTATATATAATAATAGCTTTAGTATTAAAAAATAAAATAGACAATTGGTTATACGAAGCTATTGTTTTAATATTTATAGGATGTATTATATTATTAAGTACTAATATTATAGATATTGGAAAAATAAAATACATAAAATCAATAATATCAAACCAAAAACTTTAGAATAATCTTTTTCTAAGATGAGGCAAATCACACAAAAAAAATTAACCATTTGTAAGTACTATTACAAAAGTTTTTCGACATATACTTATTCATAACTTCTTGATTAAATTGTCTTTGTACTAATGCATAAGCAACTATAAATAGGTCGAAGACCTTACTTGTTCTTTTAACCTTTAACGGCTTCAAAAAACACTCAAATATTCCCGATATTATCGTATTTTTTGAATTGTTAAAGCTTAAAATACCTGCTTGCAAACTGGCTAATTATTTATTGTGAATTGCCTAACAATTAATAATGGACAATGAACAATTTTGCTTACGCTTGATAAACAGCATAATATAAAACACAAAAGTGTCGTTTTTATATACCGACCTACTTATACTTTAAATGGTACAATTATTAAATGATACAATGGTACAATACTTTGATTAATAATTGATAACAATTTTAATGTCAAAACTATAACCGTTTAGAGTATATACTAAAGTTTAACAAAATTTTTATAATAAATTTTATTATCAATAATAATTGAAATAAGATAAATTCCTTTTTTTAAGCTACTGATATTTAGCATTATTGAATTATCAATTATTTTTTTTTTCCATTTTTGTTTGTAAACAAGTTTACCTTGAATATTTTTAATTATTAAAGATTGTATCTTTTTATTTTTAATTTGAATTTTCAAATAATCGTGAGTTGGATTTGGACTTATTGTAATTTTTTTTTCGATAAACACTTGAGAAATACTATTTGTACCAGATAAAACAGCAACAGCATCTAAGTCGAAACCCGAAGTATTGAAAGGAGTAGGAAAAGGGTCATTTATAATATTGCCCTTTGAATCAAGGGAAGCATATTTTTTATCAATACTCCCAATAACATCAACTATTTTTATGTGCGTAACACTATTAATATCAATACCAACACTATCTTTTATATCTTTTAAATCAAAAGGAGTTCCATATTCGCTTTGATACTTTCCTGCCAAATTATAAATATTTTCATGATTTAATTCTTCAAAGCCTCCAATCTGTTTTTGGGTTTGAGTTAATGAAACTGATGGAAAACGAACAAATTTTTGTCCATCGGAACTTACTTCTACAAATGCTAATTCTAAAAACTTACCATCAAAACTATTTTCAAAAATTGCAAAATCATAACCATTATTATTTCTTATTGGCATGTCAAAAGTTAGTACTGCTATTCCACTATCGCCCAAGCTAACTACAATATTATCAGCAACTCCTACAGCATCATTGTTTGTTCCAAATGAAGCCTTTTTTGAGCCTTCGTACTCAAAATTTTTATCAGAAATTTTTATATAGCCTCTTTTTATATTACAACTTGTTGCCCATGCAACTATTGATTTACTATCTTTAAATATTGCTATTTGGTTTTGGAACTGAGAATATAAGTTTGTAAATATGATTAAGGCAAAAATATTAGTTATAATCAATTTCATAATTTTTATATTTTAGATGGGTTTTATTTCAACTTTGTCAAAGTTAATCAATTAGTAAACATACATTATTATAGTGTATTAAGACATAAATTTCTGAAGTTTTTTAAATTATCAGCATGACAAGCATTAAGATAGAAACGTATAAAATGTAAGTAAGGTCTTCGACCTATTTAATGTTGCTTATGCATTCTTTTAACACTCTAATAATACGCAATTTAACAAAATGTAAATGTCGAAAAACTTTTGTTATAGTACTTATACTTTTTACTTGAAAACTTTAAATCTTAACAAATAAGAGGTCTGATAATTATCGTGGCACGTTACAACGTGCCACGATTACACAGATATACTGTAAATATCAGTATTTTTACTTTAGAAATTTAAGTCTTAATACAATAGTTTTTAACTTGAAATAAAATGAAGCATAATATATAATTAACTGTGATTCAGGAAATAAGTAATAATGCTACGCATAAAATTATTCTTGCTTATTAATTAACTGATACTCAACAATAGTAAAACTATTTATGCGTAAGCAATATTAAAAGGCTCAAAGAGCCTATTTTACAGTACTTTTTATATTATCAATACAAAAATATGATGGAGTATTCATACCATAACTTCCAACATCGCTTGAACTTAACGAAAATTTCAGCTTTATAGGTTCTCCCAAAGCCGATAAATCTACAAGTTTCCATTCTTTTTGGATAAAATCCTGTGAATTATCATCAAATCTATAATCTGCAAGATATATTTGTACTTTTCCTGTAGAATTGTCACTCTTATCAATTCCTTCAACTGTAAGCAAAAACCAATCTTTATCGTTGCCAGTAGCTCCCCCAAATTTTTTTGCAAACTGGTCACCCGCTTTCATCGAAAGAGCGGGATATGCCATATTTGTAAAATATGCTGATTCCATTTTTTGAGTTTCACTAAAATGTATTTCAGAATTATTGTACCCAATTGCAAATTTTTCTGAATTTTCGGCACCTTTATCAGCATATGTACTATATTGGTTTAAAAAACCAGCTATTGTATTATCATTTTTATTTGAATAAGCAAAACCTGTCCATGATTTATACTGAGTATTATAATTATTGATAAATGTTGCATAACCACTTACAAATTTACCTTCGCCACCTGAGCCATTCCAAATACCTGTATTGTTAAGTTCAAGTTCTTCAAAACCTACAAATGATTCAATAGTAGAATCATCTTTTTTACACGAACTGAAAACTAATAGAAAGAGAATAATTGTTATAAAAAGGTTTTTTTTAACCATAATAAAGTTTTAAAAAATTTAATTAATATTATGGAAATCAAAAGTTAAAGGAGTGTTATATAAATAAACCCTTTAGCCTTTATTCCCGAAAGCTTAAAAATATAATAATAAAAAAAGGCAGGTCTTCTGACTTACTCTTCTTTTTTTTAGCCTTCCCATTTTTAAAATTTAAAAAACAGTGGCATTAGGTATAAAAAAAAGATATTGAGCTTACAGCAGCGGGTACTATTCAGGATTTACACCTGATTCCCTTTTCATTTGTATTATATGAAAACAAATACAAAAACCATTTTTCTGTGCTGCAAAGATATTACTTTTATTTAATATTAAAACAAAAATTTCGCAAACTTTTCATAAACTTGTAAGGTCTTCGACCTATTTATAGTTGCTTACGCTTAGTACAAAAACAATATAATCAAGGATTTGTGAGTAAACAAATGCCGAAAAACTTTTGTAAGCCTACTTACTGGTCTGTTACATATTGTTTATTTAATACAGTTGGTATGGTTTCGTCCTTCCTAACAATTTAGGCAAATCACAAATAATAATTAACCATTTACACTTGTTATTCTAAGCTTTAACGGCTTAAAAAAACACTCAAATATTCCCGATATTATCGCATTTTTTGAATTGTTAAAGATTAAAATATGTACTATTACAAAAGTTTTTCAACATTTGTTTTTATATAATTATCTACATGACAATATTTTACAAAAATGCGTAAGCCACATTAAATAGGTCGAAAACCTTACCTGTGTTCAAATTTGCTAATTATAAATTGTGAATTGTCTTATTTCGAGAAATAACAAATTTTCATAATTTATTAAATACCTTTAGGGGCTACACGTTTAGTATTGGACATTATTTTATTTTTTTGACAGGATTTACATGATTGATTTATATCCTGTTATGAAATACTTGATAAACAACACTGTCCAACCTTACGTGGGTAGCCCCTTTAGTCCAAAGTTGATTATCGGGGGAACAAAATACTAATTTTAAGTAAACCATAAGTTTTTTTGACTGAATGGGCATAAGCATTAATATGGGGCAACACCCTAAGTGTAAATGCATTCTGTTGTAATTTATTAATTTTTATAAGCCCAGCTTTTTACTATACTCAAATACTTTTCATATTTAATTTTATAATTACTATATTGTTGCAAAATTTAAGCTCTTTGAGCCTTTTTGTCTTATTTGCGCTGGAATAATTTTTACATTACTGAATAGTAGCCAATTAAGATAATGAAAATATATTAGTGCGTAAATAATCTTTAAGAACAAAAATTTTAAAGTTAATATAAATTCAAAATGAAAAAAACTTTCCAAAAAATATTTAACGAAATAAAAAAATTAAATTCTAAGCTATATAAATCAGATTTTTTGCTAACATGGAATAAATCAAAAAATGATTTAGATAGAGTATTATTAATTGCCGAAGCTTTAAAACTTCTAAGAGACAATGGTTTATCGGCAAGGTGTTTTGATTCGGGTTTGGCTGTCTCATTGTTTAGAGATAACTCTACAAGAACAAGATTTTCGTACGCATCAGCAGCAAATTTACTAGGACTTGAAATTCAGGATTTAGATGAAACAAAATCTCAAATTTCGCATGGTGAAACAATAAGAGAAACTGCAAATATGATTTCATTTCTTTCCGAGTTTATAGGAATAAGAGATGACATGTATCTGGGCGAAGGAAACAAGTATATGAGAGAGGTAGGCGAATCTTTAGACGATGGTTACAAAAACATGGTATTACCACACAGACCAGGAATTATAAATTTACAATGTGATATTGACCATCCAACTCAATCAATGGCAGATTTGCTACACCTAAAAAAATATTTTGGCTCGCTTGATTCTTTAAAAGGAAAAAAAGTTGCTATGACTTGGGCGTATTCACCCAGTTACGGAAAACCTTTATCTGTTCCACAAGGCATTATTGCATTAATGACCCGATATGGTATGAATGTAGAGCTTGCACATCCCGAAGGTTATGAATTATTGCCTGATGTAGTTAAAGTTGCCAAAAATAATGCTAATGAAAGTGGTGGAAGTTTTAATATTGTAAACTCAATGGATACGGCATTTCGTGGAGCAGATATTGTATACCCAAAAAGTTGGGCACCTTATGCTGTTATGCAACAAAGAACCGACTTACTAAAAAACAATGATAAACAAGCTTTAGTAGAATTAGAAAAGCAATGTTTAGTCCAAAATTCACAATTTACAGATTGGGAATGCACCGAAGAAAAAATGCAGCTTACAAAAGATTCAAATGCATTATATATGCATTGTCTTCCTGCCGACATATCCAATGTTTCGTGTGATAAGGGTGAAGTACAAAAAGAAGTATTCGAAAAATATAGAATAGAAACTTATATACAAGCTGGATACAAACCATATATAATTGCATCAATGATGCTGAACAATAGATTTAAAAACCCTGAAGCTTTATTAGATAGAATTGTAGAAAATCAGGTAAAAAGTGTTATGGCTTAATAGTATTTGCATAAAACATGGCATGTTTCATATTTCAAATAAATTTTACTTTTTTTTCAGCCACAGTGTGGCAAAAATATGGTAGTAAACATGCTAAACTCATATGCTTAAAGTTCCATAGGAACGAGATTATGCAATATGTCTAAAATAGTAAGTTCTCAATAGTTAGGAAATTACGAATTGGTTTACACCTAAATATAAGTAT
>JAOZVK010000351.1 GCA_029938185.1 Bacteroidales bacterium
TAACTTGCGATTGTTTTGGAAAAAGAAAACTGTTTTTGTGAGTTCTGAATTTTAGGACTGTAAAATTATTTTAGTAATTCAAAAAAAATGTGTAATATTACACCAGTAAAGTTTAATTAAAATTGTAAAGTTTTTTCAGGACGATACAGAGAGTAAATTAGTTGAAACTGAATTTGGTGGGTGTTCTGTATTCAAAAAAGGTGATTGTGCAGGACAAAATCCAATTAATGATAAAACAGAGTGTTATTTGCATTTTATTGGACGCAAATATTGGGAATTAATTGAAAAGTTCGGATTTAATGAAAACTTGAAGAATGAAAAAATTTGTATATTTATAAATTATTATCAATTTTTCAGAGAAATTTTGCTTAGTCTTGAAAAAGAAGGAACATTCGTGCTTTTACACGATAAGAGAAGTCCAGTTTTTCATTACAAAATGAATGGAAAAACCAAAGGATTAATACCTTTATTGCTTGATTTTGTTACTGAAAAATATAGAGATAGAATAATTTTGATAACTGTTCAAGAAGTAATAAATTCTATTGCGAAATTTGAAAAAGCACAATGATTGGATTGACGATTTTAAAAATAAATACGGAATAAAATAATGAAAACTAAAAATATCACATTGCAATTATCAAAAACTCTGTTTTGGGATACTGATATAAACAAAATTGATTACGAAAAAAATGCAAGACATATTATAGAACGTGTGCTAATGCGTGGTATGCTTACTGACTGGTTTGAAATGAAAAGTTTTTATGGAACAGAACGGATTAAAAATGAAATAATTAAAATTCGTTATTTAGATAAAGTTACGTTAAATTTTTGCAGTAAATATTTTAAAATACAAAAAAAACAATTCAAATGTTACAATACAGAGCCGTCTATCCAAAAACTTTGGAATTATTAAAAAAACTAATGCAATATGATAGTTTACAAAACTTTTTTCTTGTTGGCGGGACATCATTAGCATTACAATTAGGACACCGCATTTCGGTAGATTTAGATTTATTTTTAAATATTGATTTTGACACAGCCGATATTCTAAACGAATTGAGTAATGATTTAGAGTTTAATGTGATTTTACAAAAAGACAAAAACTCAATGATAATCAATGCAAAGAAACAAAATACAGAAAATGAGCTTGTAAAAATTGATTTTGTTAAATATCCGTATCCGCTAATAAAAAAAGTAATCAAAATAGACGGATTGTGCTTATTGTCAATTGAAGACATAATTGCAATGAAATTATCAGCAATAGCTAATCGTGGTGCAAAGAAAGATTTTTTTGATATTTACGAACTAATGAAAATTTATTCAATCTCAGATATGTTTAAGTTTTTTTCAATCAAATTTCCAAAAACGGCACATTTTCACATATTGAAAAGTCTAATATATTTTGAAGATGCAGAACCAGAATTTGACCCAATATCTCTAAATAATACAAGTTGGGAAGAAGTAAAATCAACAATTGAAAAAAGTGTTGCTGAATATATGTAACGAAATGAAAAAAAGGCTATATCATTAGGTTTGAAGTAATTTTATTTTTTGTTTTTTTTTGTGCTTCGCACTTCAAAAAAACAAAAAATAAAACTACTCAAACCTATTTCCGTTATGTTCAGTGCGACCTGCAAAGGGTTGCATCTGATTGATTAAATGTTCTTTGAATAGATTAATCCTGTTATTTCACTAACAGTATCTCAGGAGGACGTGCTTACAAGGTGAATCCGAACTGGTGCGAAGCTCCTCCGACAATGTTCCGAACTCGTCGAAAGACAGAGTGGGCACTCGAAAACTGAAAAGTTAAATAGCCGTTCTGATAGAGTAAATGGAGGGTTACTCGGCTCAAAGTAACTCGGATAATACCGGAAACGGAATTATCTTTCAAATGCTCGAGCTGTGTGAGGGGAAACTTTCACGCACAGTTCATCGGGGGGGACAAATGTCAATTCTCTTTGTAGAGTTGATAAGTCCCTACCCCCATCACTAAAATTGGCAAGTAATAAATTTGAATAATAATAAATAATTAGTAAAAGAAGTAAAAATTGAAAAATCTTAAATTAATATGAATGTTTTATAGGTAAAACAAAAAAACAATATGAGTAAAATAAAAATAAAATATTTTGGACCAATTAAAAAAGGTTATCTTGAAAATAATGGTTGGATTGAAATAAAAAAAACTACTATTTTTATTGGTAATCAAGGAAGTGGAAAAAGCACAGTTGCTAAACTAATATCTACTTTTATATGGATTGAGAAGGCACTTGTGAGAGGTGATTACAATATCAAATGGTTTCAACGCAAAAACAGATTAAAAAACCGATTTTTAAATTACCATAGAATTGAAAATTATTTAAGTAATAATAATAGTCTATTTGAGAATACCGAGATTGAATATGTTGGCGAAGGATTCGAGATAAAATATAAAAAAGGGGATTTATCTATTAAAGAAAAAACAAATAGCAAATACTCTCTGTCTCAAATAATATATGTTCCAGCAGAAAGAAATTTCATTGCTTATGTCAAAAGTTCCAAAGAATTAAAACTTTCATCAGAATCATTAAAGGAGTTTTTAACTGAATATGATAATGCTAAAAAAGCAATAAAAAAAGAAATCTCATTACCTATAAATGACGCTTTTGTTGAATATGATAAGTTAAATGATATAGTGAACATTAAAACAAGTGATTACAAAGTTAAACTAACAGAAGCATCAAGTGGTTTTCAATCTCTTGTTCCGTTATATCTTGTTTCAGAATATTTATCTAAAACAGTAAAAAAAATTGGAGGGAATACTGAAAGTATGTCTACAAAAGAAATGGAACGATTTAAAAAAGAAATTGAGAATATTTTATCAAATAATGATTTAACAGAAGAACAAAAAAGGATAGCAATTTCTGTGCTTTCTTCAAAATTTAATAAAACATCATTTATAAACATTGTGGAAGAACCCGAACAGAATTTATTCCCAACATCTCAGTGGCAATTACTTAAAAGTCTGTTGAAATTTAATAATTCAAATGATAAAAATAAATTAATTATAACAACACACAGTCCATATATAATCAACTTTTTAAGCATTTCAATTCAAGCATACTATCTGAAAAATCAAATCAAATCAAATGAAAAGTTACACGAAAAATTAAATAGTGTTATCCCATTAAATTCAACTGTAAATACAAAAGAAGTATCTATTTACCAACTTGATGAAAAAGATGGAACTATTATGAAATTAAAAAACTATGAAGGCATCCCTTCGGATAATAATTATTTGAATAATTCCTTGAAAGAGGCTAACGAATTATTTGACAAACTCTTAGAAATCGAACAAGAATTATGATAGATTTTTTCAATAATAACTGTAAAGAGAATATACGAACTGATGAAGAATTTGGCATTTGTGATAATCAAGACGGAACAAAAGCATATTCAGCAAAGAATAATTCTGAAAATTGGATTGCAATCGTAAAAAATAGTAATCAAAAAGAAATAATATTTACTGCAATTGACAATTGTATTCAGGTTTATAAGCAGGGAACAAGAGATTTAGAAAGTTCTTGTGATGGTATGTTATCTTTTGAGGACAGCCTTTATCTTGTTGAACTAAAAAAACAAGGAACAGGAGGTTGGTTGCCCAAAGCGATAAGGCAATTACAAAATACTATTGCACTGATAATAAAAAATAATGATATAAGTGATATTAAATATAAAAAGGCTTTTGCGTGCAATAAGAAACACCCATATTTTCAAGTTATAGAAAGTGAACGAAAAAAGAGGTTTTATGACACTACTGGATTTCGGATAGATGCACAAAATGAAATAGTTGTAAAATGAAAATTCAATGGCTATATCATTGGGCTTGATGCTATTTTGTTTTTTGTGCAGTTCATTTTTTCGCTACGCTCAAAACTCACTACACAAAAAACAAAACATCACAAGCCCATATCCGATATGCACTATTGCAAAAAAAAAATAATATAAAAAAAAATGAAGAAATTTAATTTAATTTTAGTAGCAATTATGATGATTGCATTTTCAGGAGAAGTAATAGCAGAAAACTATTATGTAAACAGTAATACAGGCGATGACGGTAATAATGGCAGTAATTCTACACCATGGCGTAAGTAGTCTAACAAAAGTTTTTCAACATTTATATTTTATTAATTTGCATATTTTTAGAATGTTAAAAGAATGCGTAAGCCACATTAAATAGGTCGAAGACCTTACTCTAAGCTATGCAATTACTCAAGCACAAGCAGATGACATAATTAATATTTCTGGAACTTTTACAGGAAGCTATAATGTAGACAAAAGTTTACAAATAGTAGGCGATGGCTGTGCAAATAGTTTAAGAAAAATTATAAAAATTCGAAAATCAAAAACTACGAATCAATTATTATAAGCAAAAAAGTAAAGGAATGGACACAAAAAGAAAGTGGCAAAATTGTTGATAATTAACAATTATCAAATAATAATTTATTTTACAGTGAATAAAATAAATTTAGTTGCCACCTCTCTCTATAATTACCGCAAATAAGTAATTAACAATGAACAATGGATAATTAACAATTTTGCTTACGCTTGATAAACAGCATAATAAAAAAAACAAAAGTGTTGTTTTTATATATCGACCTACTTATATGAATTTTTATTCTATATGTTTGCGTTTTTTTTAATTTCTAAAAACTTTGAACACATAGTTACTTAGCGTTAAAAGCTACAAACAAAATTGTTAAATTATTACTTTTTATAAATTTGATAGTTCACAGTCTTCAGTCTACAGCCATTTTCACTCAGCCTTTTCTTACTAAATTACATATTGTTAGAATATTAACAAAATGTGTAAGTAACATAAAAAAGGTCGAAGACCTTATATTGACGAAAAAATTGGTTTTGGAATAATTATACTTTTCATACTTTCTAGTATATACAAATCGGTCATACCACTAATAAAGTCAGTAATGATTTGTATTTCATTTGTTTCTGATTTATAAAATTCGTGCATATTTTCAATATATCTACCAAAAGCTTTGTCAATATTTGCAACTTTATTTTGATAAGCCAAATAGTCTTTTCCTAGTTTATCGTAAAGAATAATTAAATAATCGAATACAGTATTTATTATTTTATCTGCAAATGGTTTGTAATCTAATCGTTTATTATGGTAATATATCTTATTATAATTAAAATTTTTAAGAATTTTTATTAGATTAAATTTTTCATCAGAAAATCCAATGGTATCACTATCTTTCGAATTATCAATTATATCATTTATAAAAAAATCAATTATATCGCTATTAGTGACTCCAATTTTTTCTATTATTTCTTTTGGAATATCATTTCTTGTAATAAAACCAGCTACAATAGCATCTTCAATATCTCTTCCTAAATATGCTATTTTATCTGAAAATCTTACAATGCAACCTTCGTATGATGATGGTTTTACTTTTCTGTTTATAATATTGTCTATGTCGTTTATAGTCTCGCTTGGTTTTAAGTATTGCTCATAACTTTCGCCATTGTGCGTAATTATTCCATCTTTTACACCATATGTTAAATTAAGTCCTTTTCCATTGTTAGCCAAATATTCAACAACTCTATAACTATTTATTTCATGTATAAATGCATTACCGCCTCCAAGTCTTTTATTTATAATATATTCGCCATCATGCCCAAATGGTGGATGCCCCAAATCGTGTCCTAATCCAATAGCAAAAGCCATTTCGTGATCTAATTCCCAACCATTCAAACTAAGTCCTTTGCATATTGTTGCGGCAATAGTTGCTACATGCATAACATGCTCTATACGTGTGCATACATGATCATTTTGAGGTGCAAAAAAAACTTGAGTTTTGTGTTTTAGTCTTCTAAAAGGCATTGAATGTATAATTGCAGTTTGGTCACGAAAAAAATCGCCTCTATATTTTGCATGCTTTTCTCTACTACGCTTTGTGTATTGTGAATATGGTAATGGATTTTTCATTTTGTAAAAGAGTTTTTAGGTTGAACAATATTGTCTACTAAAATAAAGTCTTTGATATATTTTATATTTCTTACGTAAGCATCTATAATTATAATAGATAAGTTTTTTATGGTCATAGTTGATTAGTTTACTTTTAAACCTATCATTATATTTATCTATCAAGTATTTTGTCAATCTTATCAAGACTTATTTTAAAGATATCAGATATTTCTTTTTTACTTTTATTCTCTACATGGTATAGTATGATGACTTTAGATGTTAAGTTTGCTTGCT